>CACVAR010000190.1 GCA_902727905.1 uncultured Sulfurovum sp.
GGCGTGAATCTTGCTAATGTAAATGAATTTTTAAGTTTAAAAAATGTCTTATGTGTTGGGGGTTCATGGATTGTTCCTAAAGAAATGTTGAAAGCAAAAAACTTTGAAGGCATCAGCAATCTTGCGAAAGAGGCATTGAAAGCTGTTGAGGTTTCTTGAGTATTTTAAAGAAGCTATTTATTCTTTAAAATATTATGCTATAGTGCGAAAAATAGATAAATAATTTGAAGGAAATATGATGGCATATAATGAATTAACAGAGGCAGAAAAAAAGATTATCATTGGCAAGGGAACTGAAAAGTCTTTTGCTGGTGAGTACTGGAATCATTATGAAGAGGGTACTTATACTTGTCGTCAATGTAATGCAGAACTGTTCTCGTCAGATACAAAATTTGACTCTTTTACTGGTTGGCCCAGTTTTGATCAGGCAATTGAAGGGGCAGTTAAGGAAGTACCTGATGCAGATGGTAGACGTATTGAAATTGTTTGTAGTACCTGTGGTGGACATTTAGGTCATGTATTTAAGGGTGAAGGTATCACAGAGACAAGTACGCGTCATTGTGTTAACTCTGCTTCTTTAGGATTTGTAGAAAAGTAGTCTATGTTTTATGTTCACTCTAGTTAAAAACTTGTTATAATTCTTTTATAAATATATAAGTAAATGCTATAGGAGAGCATAGGATGAAATACTATGATATCATAGTTGTTGGTGCTGGTATTGTTGGATGCTCTTCAGCATATTTTTTAAAAGAAAAAGGCTTGAGGGTACTGGTACTTGACCGTGACGGTATTGCAAAGAGTGGTGGTTCAGCTGCTGCTGGTGCTTTTGTCTCTCCTAAAATTGGTAAAGGTTCTTCTTTACAGTCTCTTACTAATGAAGCTTTTGAGTTTTCCAAAGAGTTTTACCTTAAAAATTTTCCAGAACATTTTAAACAGACAGGTGTTATACGTATTCCTAAAGATGAGGATGATGCCAAACAATTTTTTGAATATGAAAAATATGACGCATCAAAAAGAGAGTGGTTACGAGAAGAGAAGTTAAAAAACTTAGGTATTAAAAAATCTAAAGACAGTTTTCTTTTTGATGAAGCTGGTGTTTGTGATGCTCCAGAAATGTGTGAAGCTTTTTTAGAAGGTATTGATTATGTTCAATATGAAGTGAAATCTTTAAGCTATGAAGATGAGGTATGGAACATTGGTGGATACAATGCTTCAAAGTTAATACTTGCAACTGGTTATGAGAATAAGTTTTTTGACATGCGATATATGGGTGTCAAAGGAACATGGGGAAGACGTGGAGATTATGAAACAAAATTGGATTTAGTTGTTTCTATTCATAAAAAGATATCTGTTTCTGCTAATTTAGAGGGTATCATCAAAGTAGGAGCTACTCATGAGAAAGAGGTCAACTCTTGTGTTCTCTGTGGTGCAGAGCCTTTAAAGGGCTTGTTTTCTATTGCATCAGAGATGGTGGATACTTCAGACTTTAAACTGAAAAAAACATTTTCAGGTATGAGAGCTGGTTCAAAAGACTATTTTCCTTTAGTAGGTTCAGTTATTGATGTTGCTGAGATGTTAGAGAAGAATCCAAAATTGCTACGTGGAGCAAAGTTGACAGCTAAACCCATACGTATGGAAAATCTTTATGTATGTAATGGTGTTGGTGGTCGTGGTTTTGTTTTTGCACCTTTTATTGGAAAGATGTTAGCTGACAATATAGTTGATGGTAAAGAGATAGATGAACGGGTTAATCCTGATAGACTCTTCTTGAAATGGTGTCGTAGGTCACCCGATTTGGAGCGATGAGTGAGTGTAGAAGATAAAAAGCGTTGGGATGAGAAGTATAGAACTACTTTAGCACCTACAGATACAGTTGAAGTTGTTAAAGATTTTTGTAAAGAAGCAAAAGGCAATAAAGCTTTGGATATTGCTTGTGGTAAAGGACGTAATAGTATCTTTTTAGCTAAAGAAGGTTTTAGTATAGATGCTTTAGATATCTCTGAAGTTGCGATTGAAAGTTTAAAGGGCATTGAAAATATTAAGGCTCAGGTTGTGGATTTTGATGAGTATGAGTTGAAAGAGAATGCTTATGACTTAATTGTTTGTACTTATTTTTTAGAGCGTAAACTTTTTCCTCAAATTGAAAAAGCATTAAAAGAAGAGGGTATTTTTATTTTTGAGACGTTTATGCATCATGAGGAAAACACAAAAGTACCTTCTAACAGGGCTTTTTTACTAGAGCAAGGTGAGTTGGAAGCGACATTTAAAAAGAATTATGAGATTTTAGTCTTAAATGAGTTTATGGATGTAGGCGTTTGTGGTGACAAGAGTATGAAAGTTTCTATGGTAGCTAGAAAAAAGTAGTTTTAGATGAAGAGAGTGTTAATTAAAAAAGGATAAGAATGAAAATAAAATATAAGTTGAGTCAAGAAGAGTATTTAGAAGCAATTACTTTACATCAAAAAATGGGTTTTAGAAAATTGATGATTGCTGTTTATATTATGGTGGCTGTTATGGTGGTTATAATGAGTACAGATTACTCTGATACAAGAATAATTTTTAGAAACTTTGGGGCTTTGTTTTTTGCCATTGCTTTTTATCTTTTGCTTTCTAAAATGCTTGGAACGTATCAGTCTAAAAAACTTTATGAACAGAGTGATACCTTGTCAAAAGATACCACACTTAGAGTTTCGGCAAAAGGAATTCGTGTAGGTAGTAATGATAAGCCCATTAGCTGGGATACTTTTTCAAAATATAAAGAAAATGATAAATATGTCATTTTATATACAGGTATAAATCGGTTTAAAATTATTCCTAAATCGGTTATGACGGTTCATGAGTTGAAAGAATTTACTGAGTATATAGAAGAACACATTGGTATGAGAGCTGTTTAAAATAAGGTGTATTTTGTTTACATAGTTCAATGTGCTGATGAGACTTTGTATACAGGAATTACTACGGATATAGAGCGTAGATTAGATGAACATAACCATTCAATTAAAGGTGCTAAGTACACAAGAACACGTAGACCGGTAATCCTTGTGTATAAAGAAACAGCAAAAAACCGAAGTGATGCAAGTAAAAGAGAGTATGTAATCAAGAAGATGAGCCGAGAAGATAAAATAAACCTTTTTTTTAAATTTATTTAAATAATTATGATAATATATTAAATAAATTTTAATATAAGGAACTTAAATGAGAGGCATAATATTTACAGAATTATACGAGTTAATTGAAGAGAAGTTTGGATTTGAGCTTTTAGATGATGTTCTTATGGATCTTGAACTTTCAAATGACGGTGCATACTCAGCAACGGGAAATTATCCTTTTTCGGAACTTTTAGCCATTGTGGTTAAATTACATGAACAGACAGAGATACCGATTAATGATTTATTAGAAGTTTTTGGAGAGTATTTATTTGCACGTTTATTAGCCATGCACCCTGAACTTGCAAGAACTGACAATGTATTAGTGTTTTTAGAACATGTTGAAACGTACATTCACATAGAAGTAAAAAAGCTTTATCCTGATGCTGAACTACCTAAATTTAATATTGTTTCTAAAGATGATAAGAGTTTTAAATTCTATTATATTTCATCAAAAAAGCTACATTATTTGGCAAAAGGATTAATACAGGGACTTTCAAATCATTATAAGCAACCTGTTGATATTCAGATGGGACTTGAAGATGATGAAGGTGTCTTTTTTGAAGTAACACGGATGCAAGAGGCTTAACATATGGATGAGGCACGTGTTAAGAGAATAGTTAATCGTGAACGAAATGCACGAAAAGAGTCAGAAAGACTTTTAGAGCAAAAGAGTACAGAACTTTATGAAATAAACCAAAATCTTGAACAACTTGTCAAAGAACGTACTGAAAAATTAACGACTGCACTCAAAAATGCAAACATAGCGATGAAAACTAAAGATGACTTTGTCTCTAACATGTCACATGAAATACGTACACCCTTAAATGCCATTATGGGTTTTGTTGAAATTATGAAGTCACATGAATACAATGAGACAGCTTTTGCAAATTATTTGAACATTATACATGATAGTAGCGAAAGTCTTTTAAAAATTATTAACGATATTTTAGACTTTTCAAAGTTACAAAGTGGACAATTTGAGATTTCAGAAATTGAAGTTGATTTAAAAGAAAAATTTGAGCATGGTTATTCTCTTTTTTCAAAATTAGCAGAAGAGAAAGATATTGATTTTTTTATTACTTTCTCCAAAGATTTTCCTGAAGCACTTTTTGTGGATGATGTTCGTGTGATGCAAGTTGTTTCTAATTTTGTCTCAAATGCATTAAAGTTTACACCTAAGGAAGGTATGGTAAGTATTAAAGTTACTTATGATCATGCCATAGGTGAACTACTTGTTAAGGTTATTGATACTGGAATAGGTATTAAAGAAGAAGCACAAGCCAAGGTTTTTAATAGTTTTGAGCAAGAAGATAGAACGGTTACAAGAGAGTATGGTGGTACAGGTTTAGGTCTGTCCATTTCCAAACAGTTAATTGAACTAATGTCTGGAACGATTGTGTTTAGAAGTACTCCTGGAAAAGGTAGTGTATTTGGCTTTAAAATTCCTTTATCTGTTGGTGAAGTAAAGAGTAAAGAGCCAACGATTGAAAAAAGTGGTATTGAAAACTTTGATGGTAAAATTTTAGTTGCTGAAGACAATGAAGTCAATATTTTATTAATTTCATTACTACTTGAAGAGTTCTCTGTACCATTTGATATTGTAGAGAATGGTCTTTTAGCCATTGAAGCCGTTAAAAACAATCGTTATAAATTGGTTTTAATGGATAATCAAATGCCAAAGCTTTCAGGTAAAGATGCCACTGTTGAGATACGAAAATTTGACAATGAAATACCAATAGTTGCACTCTCTGCTAGTGCTTTGAAAACTGAAGAAAAAGAGTTTTTAGACATTGGGATGAATGATGTTTTAACAAAACCAATCAATACTGTTGAGTTACTTGATATTTTAGAAAAATATAAATAAATTTGTTTTTATTATCTTAAATTTATATTAATTTAAATAATTAGTTATATAATGTAATATATAGATAAATTTAGGATATTAACATGCATAAACTCTTAAAAGAACAGATAAAAGATAATTTTGGTAAAGAGTTTGATTTTGACATGCTTACGGAGAAAACTCAATTACTTTTAGAAGACATTGAGTTTACGTATAAAAAATACGATCAAGCTACTCAACTTTTAAGAGATGAGTTACAACTTCAGAGTGACTCTGAAAGTGATACTTTACATTTTCAAATGTTTAATAAGCGTATTCCTGGTCGTAGAAGTATACATGAAACAAATTTACTTTTACAGCAATATAAAAATGCTGTCCATTCCGACTTCATCGTTTCTCGTACTGATTTATCTGGAAAAATTACTTATGTTAATGATGCTTTTTGTAAGATTTCAGGCTATACAAAAGAGGAGCTTATTGGAGAAGATCAGAGTATTATAAGACATCCATCTGTTAATCCTAAATGTTTTGAAGAGATGTGGAAGACCATTCAAAACAAAAAAACATGGAGAGGGGAATTAAAAAATAGAGCAAAAGATGGCTCTACCTATTATTTAGATATGGCTATTTTCCCTCTCCTTGATGCTCAAAACAATATTTGCGAATACCTTGCCATTCGACATAATATTACAGCACACATAGAGTTAGAACATCAGTTGGATGTAGAGCAGAAATACAATCATATGCTTTTTAATAATCAAGATAAT
>CACVAR010000191.1 GCA_902727905.1 uncultured Sulfurovum sp.
TCATCTGACCCAGCAACAGCTCTTACTCCAGCAGCGCCAACATCTATCGCAGCACCTGCAACAGCACCTACAACTTTTATGGGTGCTGTAATAACCTGTGTACAGCCACTCGTAAAGATAATGACTAGGGCAATTAAACTAAATTGTTTCATTTTCATCTCTCCTTTCAATGGTTTTCTCTTCTAGGGTTTGTTTCTCCACAATTTTCTTTTCAGTAGCTTTTTCTTTAACATATTTTCTTTTTTGATTCTTTTTCTTTCGACTCTTTTGTGGAGTTTGTACCCTGTCTAGGTTAGTTAAAATTTCATTAGGTAAAAAACTAGGATAAAGTTTCCTATAGTCTAAATTGTCCCCTAGGAATTTCCACTCTGTATCTTTTTCTTTGATTATAAGTAGCTTTTCAGATTTTGTAATACTGAGTATTCTTTTTTTGACATTAATTTTTATATTTTTTTGTCCATATTTATGGATGAGTACATCATATAAAAAGTTCATTTTTTCTTCTGTATCGTAAAGGGTACCATTAAGAAAACGTATGTTTACTCTAGTTGTGTATTGTGCTTGGGTAAATTCAGTACCATTTGAAAATGTTGTAACAGGGGAAAGTTTAGTGACATTTGTTTCATATGAAGTCATTTCTATATCAG
This sequence comes from uncultured Sulfurovum sp., assembly GCA_902727905.1. Lineage (GTDB taxonomy): Bacteria > Campylobacterota > Campylobacteria > Campylobacterales > Sulfurovaceae > UBA1140. Next base: position 648 of record CACVAR010000191.1, read on the forward strand.
TTGAATTCATCATAGAGGCGATATATTGTCTATAAAGGTCAAGGTCAATTACATAAAAAAGTTTGGGGTAAGTCTTATCCACTATGGAGTCAGTATCGAAAGTAGTCAGTTTATGTAAATAGTCATCTAGCTCTTTTTTTACAGTCTTTTGTTTTTTACTTAATTCACCAAGTACTGAAACTATTTCTGTTTTGTTATTTTCTTTAGTCTCTTCTTTGCTAGGACTTTTTGTACTGTTACAAGCAGAAAATGCTATGAGACTAAATGTTAGAACTAGATATTTTATATACTGAACCATATACTTTCCATTATAAATTTTTTAGGTATTGCTTGACATCTTCAAATGTTTTTTCTTTTTTTAGTGTGGAGTGAGAATTATCAATATGCAATAGCGCTTCATTACTTGTCTTAAAATAAACATAAGGATAAGAGAGCTTTTCTCTTTGTCCAATATGTGGTTTTAATAAGTTTTCATTTCCTTTGATGATTATATCATCTTTTAAATAGCGTAAAACCATTTGTGTAAGTTTTGGTGAAGAAAGTGGTTGTCGCATTAGATTATAAGAGTGTAGTTCTAAAGTTTTAAATACAAATTTTTTATAATTGTTATCAACCAATGAAGAGATACTTAAAAGTAAAGAAAGTGAAGTTGAGACTGAAGAAGGTATGTTCATGTCATGAATACTTTCTCGTAATTTAAAGTCACCTTTTGAGTAAACCCATCTTGCTTGTTCATAATATTGTTCAATGATTAAGTTAGAGAACTGTGTTGCCATAATTAAAAATGATTCATCTAAAGTATACTGATAAGCAGTAATCGAAGCTTCACCAAGGCTTGCATAATCTTCTAAAAAAGCAGCAATATGAGCTTTTGCATCTACTTTTTTGGTATGGTAGAGTGTTCCAGAGACATAAAGTTCAGATAATATTGCTTCTAAGGTTTCCACAGCATGTATTTTATATTTAGCATCAATGTTAGAAGCAGCGAAAAGGGTTTTAACCATTTCAGCATTCCATGAGGTAATAATCTCTTCATTTTCAAATGCAAATAATTTATTATTTTGTCGCGCTTTTAACATAAAATCTATACTTTGAATGGCTATTTTTTTATAAGTTTCATTTTCTGTTAATGTATAAGCACGTAGATAAAGCCTTAGAAGTTGAGCATTGTCATAAGTTGTTTTAACTTCATAGGGTTGGCTCCATGTTTTATCTTTTGAATAGTTATAAAAAGCACCGTTTTCTAAGTCATAGAAACCACCTTTTATCATATGGTCAAGTGTTAGTGTAATGGCTGATAGTAGCTTAGCATTTTTTTCAAGTTCATAGACATCCAAGAGTAAATTGAGTGTCGTAGTATTTGGAAATTTTGGTGCTTTTGAAAAACCACCAAATTCAGAATCAAGTAGGTTTTCCATATGTTTTATAATTGTCTTACTAACATCAATATTTAGTTTTGTTGCTTGAATACTTTGTTTTTGTGTATTGACATGAGAAAGAACTTCTTGCCCTTTTTGTGCAAGGGTATCATAGTCTGTAATATACTTTTTTGAGATAATACGTAAAAGAGATTCTAAACTTAATTGGTCATTTATCTCTTCAGAGGGTATGTATGAACCTGCATAAAAAGGTTCTAGGTTGGCTGTTAAAAAAAGACTTAGAGGTGAACCGGTTGTCTCACGGTTCATTAAACTATAAACTTTGTGGTAGTAACGTTCTATGTCTGGGCGTTCATCTTTATTTACAAATATAGGGATAAAACGTTCATTCAAGAGTTCTATTATGGTTGGATCTTCAAAAGAATCTTCTTGCATTTTTTTTGACCATTGAGAGCTAGTACTGCTAATAAATAAAAAAATAGATTTGTTCTCATTCTTTGCTTTTTGTAAGGTTTCTTGTGAATAAGGAGACCAATTAATTTGTTCTTTTTGTGGAACATTTGACATTATAGACCTTTGTTATATTAACTTTTTAAATAAAAAATAATAATTATTAATATTTTTTGATTTTATTACTTTTCTTAGTCATGTTTTTTAAATTATAAAGAGTTTTATACATATTATTTTGTTATAGTACTACACATATTGTACACATGTTATTAACTATAATAATTTAACTGATATTATAATCTTTAGATTAAAAAAGGGATAAAAGAAGAATGAAGTTTTTAAAATTACTCTTACTTGTTACCACTATTGCTTATGCTGGATTTGGAGCAAAGTTAAAAAAGGATGATTTATTATCTGCAGAGGAAGCCTTTAAAGTCTCAGCCGTTCAAAATGGTGATGTTATTGAAACTAAAATTATCTTGGGAGATAAAATTCATGTTACAGCAAGCACCCTTAAATATTCTATAGTAGAACCTGATGAAATAGCACTTGATGTTAAAGTTCCATCTCCACATGAAGTTGATGGGGACATGGTTTATGATAAAGAGATTTTAGTAAATATACCTTTGAAAGATATATATTCTAAAGTTTCTGGAGACTATACCTTAGCCATTGATTTTGCTGGTTGTTCAGATGCTGGGATTTGTTATAATCCTATTTCTGACAAATTTAAGTTTGTAGGTGACCCAAATGCTAAGAGTACTTGGGGTAAAGTTATGGAAGCTATTGACCAAGCAAACCCGATGGCAATAGTAGATATTTTAATTAATGAAAGTTCATTTTTTGTTATTCTTTTATTTTTAATTATGGGTCTTCTTCTTGCATTAACTCCTTGTATTTTCCCAATGATTCCAATTTTATCTTCTATTATTGTTTCGCAACAAACTGAGGATGAAGAGCCAAGTGCTTTTAAAGGCTTCTTTATCTCTTTAGTATATGTATTATCAATGGCTGTTACCTATACTTTAGTTGGTGTTATTTCTGGACTATTGGGTGCTGATATTCAAGCTGCTATGCAGAGTCCATGGGTACTTACTGGGTTTGCTGTGATGTTCTTTGCTTTAGCCATTTCGCTTTTTGGTTATTATGAAATTCAACTACCTTCTAAATGGCAAAGTAAAATCAATGCAATGAGTGATAATGCACAAGGTAATGGTATTATCGGTACAGTCATTATGGGATTCTTGTCAGCATTTATTATTGGACCATGTGTTGCACCACCATTGGCAGGAGCTGTTATTTTCATTTCTCAAACAGGAGATGCGTTCCTTGGGGGAGTTGCACTTTTTGCTATGAGTATGGGTATGGGACTGCCACTATTATTAGTCGGAGCAGGAGCTGGTAAGTTTATGCCAAGACCTGGTGGTTGGATGACAGCTGTTTCTCAGACCTTTGGTGTGGTTATGCTAGCATTATCAATTTTTATGCTTGGTAAAGTACTATCAGCAGAGTTTACCATGTTACTTTGGTCATTGTTCTTTATGGGAACAGCGTTCTATATGGGTGTCTTTGACAGCTCATCAGCTAGAGCAGGTATGAAAAAATTATTCCAGCTAATAGCATTTACATTCTTAATTTATGGGGTTATCCTATTTGTAGGTTTTCTTACGAATGCAAAATCTATACTTAATCCTTTAGAAAAGTTGAAAGCAGGAACAGTTGTTCAGACTGTAGGAGTTCCAGCAGTTGACAATAAAAAAGCGATAGCTGGTTACTCTATTGCGAAACTTCAAGCAGAGGTTGAAGCTTCTGACAAATTAGTACTTGTTGATTTTAGAAAAAAATCTTGTGCTGCTTGTGATGAGCTAGAACTGTTGACATTTCCTAACCCTAAAGTTCAAGCTGAATTAAAACGTTTTAAATTTATTAAAATTGATGTGACAAACAATACAGATGAAGAGAAAGCACTGATGAAAAAATATAATGCTTTTGGTACACCAAGTATTATATTTTTTGACAAAGAAAATAAATATTTAGCTAACAAAACGGTATCTGGTTTTGTCAATGCTGAAAAGTTTTCTAAACACCTAAAGACTATTAATTGAACCAAACCCTCGCTATTGGTGAAGTGAACACCCTTCGTGTCGAGCGTGACACAGACTTTGGTCTCTACTTAAGAGCTGAAAATTTTGAAGAGGTTCTTCTTCCTAACATTTATGTTATGGAAGATGAAATGCCTCTTGGTGCTGAAGTTCAAGTATTTCTCTATACTGATTCAGAAGACAGACCTGTCGCTACGACAAAATTTCCTTATGCAAAACTTGGTGAATTTGGCTACTTTACTGTGGTTGACTACCAACGTTTTGGAGCATTTGTAAACTGGGGGCTTCCTAAAGACTTGTTTGTTCCTCTTTCTCAACAAAAATGTCACTTTCACATAGGTTCTAAGTATGTTTTACGTGTTTGTTTAGACAAAGAGACAGGACGGCTTTATGGAACACATAAAATTGGTAAATGGCTCTCTAAAGAGACAGAATATTTAGAGCTGAATCAAAAGGTGAACATCTTAGTACTCTCTAAAACCCCACTTGGTCATAAAGTGATTGTTGAGAATCAACATGAGGGAATGCTTTTTGAAAATGAGATTTTTGAAACACTTAAAGTAGGTGATCGTAAAATTGCCTATGTTAAAAAAATTCGTAAAGATGGTAAGTTAGATCTCTCTTTACAGCCTATTGGTAAAAAACAAAATGCTGATACATTTGAAGAAAAAGTATTGGAAGTATTAGAAGAAAAAGAAGGGTTTGTAGCTCTAAATTCTAAGAGTGATGCAGAAGAGATTATGAAAGTTTTTTCTATGAGTAAAAAAAACTTTAAACGTTCTGTTACGGCACTTATTGCCTCTAAACAGCTTCAATTTTCAGAGGGTGGCATAAAAGCTCTCTAGAGTGTTTTCCCCTGAAAATAGCGTCTAAATGAAGCTTTATTTTTTTAATTACTAGTTTATTAAATACTATACAGTACTTAGACTATGGTGATTTTATGGGATAAAATTAAGATTTTAAGTGTAGAATGGCACGTCGAGTCAAATATCAGAGGACTCAGTTAGGCACTAAATTAAAGGATGAATATATGAAGAAAATTAAATTATCATTGGCTGTTTTAGCAGTATCTGTACTTTTTGCACCACAAGCACAAGCACGTGAGTTTGCAGACATTTATACAGAGTGTGGATTAGGTTCTATGATTGCACCAACTAACACAACAGTGGCTGCGATAAC
>CACVAR010000192.1 GCA_902727905.1 uncultured Sulfurovum sp.
TTACTTGGTGTTGAAATTATGGATGAGAGTGATACCACCGAAGACATGAGACAACTTGCTAAAATGAAAATGAAAAAGAAACGCAGAGACGATAAGCTAAGAGATCAAGAGATAGAAAACCGAGATGTTGACTTTGGCAGTTCTCAGTTTTCATAATAGTTTTTTACTTTAAGAGTTTACTAACTCCTAAAAAGCTAAATAAAGTAATAGCAGAAACCAAAATAATAGATGCTCCTGAAGAGATATCATATTCATAAGAGAACCATAAACCAAATATGGTAAATATGGAAGAGAATAGACCTGATAGTAGCATCATTGTAAAAAGTGTATTTGAGAGTTTTTCTGCTATGTATACGGGTATGGTGAGTAGAGCAATAACTAAGATAAGCCCTACAACTTTAATGGCAACGACAACGGTCAGTGCTGAAAGTATTAATATAAGTGTATAGAAGAAAGGTACATTTATTCCTCGTAAGTTTGCATATTCACTGTCATATGAAACAGCTAAAATGTCACGGTACCAAAAAGTCATAATAAAAGCAATAACGGCTAATAACCCACCCATAAACCATATGTCAGATTGTGAAACAGCTAAAATAGAACCAAAAAGATAGGACATAAAATCTGCATGATACCCAGGTGTAATATCTATAAGCACCACTCCCAAAGCCATACCCACAGCCCACATAAGACCTATGAAAGTATCCATACGTTCACGATGCTTAAGCGTGATAGAAGCGATGAGTATTGCAGCCAGAACAGCAAAGACTGAAGCCCCTAAAAAAATAGGCAAAGAAAAATAGACAGCAACACCAATACCACCATAAGCAGTATGGGCAATGCCTCCTGCTAAAAACACCATTCTATTTACCACGATAAGCGAACCTATGACCCCAGCAGCCATTGAGACTAAAATACCTGCTAGGAGTGCGTTTTGAACAAAGTCATATGAGAGTGCTTCTATCATTTAGTATCTCCTACATTATTATTGTCATTTAATTTATTAAACAGTTCAAC
>CACVAR010000193.1 GCA_902727905.1 uncultured Sulfurovum sp.
CTGGTCTGCTTTCTGTTGGAACCAAACAAGAGAACAAACAACATGCCTTAGCCATTTTAAGAAGACAACTTACCAAAAATAGAAAATCTCCAGACCTCATCCCAGTACATCGTCTTGACCGTGAGACCTCAGGTATCTTACTTTTCGCCACCTCAAGAGAACTCAGAGAAGCTACCATGGGTAAATGGAATCAAGCAGAAAAAGTCTATCTCGCTGTAGTCAAAGGCACACCAACAGAAGAAAGAGCTAGCATCAAACAAGCCTTGCGTTTAGATGACAAAGAGTACAAAGTCCATGTTGGAGAACACCCAAAAGCAAAACCTGCACTAACCCATTATAAGCTCAAAAAGTCCAAAAACAACAAATCCTTACTTGAAGTTCAACTTGAAACAGGTCGACAACACCAAATTCGAGCACACATGAACTGGCTGGGTCACTATGTTCTAGGTGATGAACGTTATGGGAAAGGTTATAAAAAAGGAGACCGTATGGGACTTCATGCTACCAAACTTACTATTTTTCATCCTACAAAAAAGAAAAACATTACTTTTGAAGTCGATGCTCCTAAAGATTTTTATGAGCTGTTAGATTAATAAAATCACCAACTTCTAGCATTTGGGCTTCTTCTTTAGAAAAAGTCACTTCTATAAGTTGTTGTCCTACCAGTACTGTAGCCATATTATCTTCTCTTAACTCTAAAAGCTCCCCTTCTAAAACATTGTCTTCTTTTAACATTAGTTCTTTAACGCTCCCATCTTTTACTATCTTCCCACCTTCCAGTACCAAAACACGTGAAGCCAAACGATAGATTTCACTGGCATCATGACTTACCATAATGGTCGTTGTTCCAAACTCCTTATGCAGTTGTAGTATCTCATCTTGCAGTTTCAAACGCATCGTAGCATCCAATGCAGAAAGAGGTTCATCAAGCAATAAAAGTTTTGGTCGATTCATCAATGCTCTACAAAGTGAAACACGTTGTTTTTGTCCACCTGAAAGCGTAGAGGGTAAA
>CACVAR010000194.1 GCA_902727905.1 uncultured Sulfurovum sp.
ACACTTGACAATTTTTATTTTTTAATCTATACTATCATTAACAAAATATGCACTAATAAAATATGGAGTTTATAATGTCATTAAAAATGAAACACCTTATGGAACAAACAGGGGAGAGTAAGTCAACTATCCTTTTTTATGTAAAAGAAGGATTGCTCCCTGAACCTGAAAAACCAAAACCAAATCTGCATCTCTATGATGAATCTTGCATAAATATTATTAAATTTATCAAATACCTACAAAATCAATTCTCTTATAGTATTTCGCAGATACAAGGAGTTTTTAAAGAGGGCAAATTTACCTTTTCTGATGATTTCTCTATGATGTTACGTTCCTTAGAACTTATGGCTGGTAGTCCAGGAGCTACATGGTATGAAGATGAAGACTTTTTGGAATTTTCTGAACTCACTCAAATAGAGCTAGATGAGTATATCGCTAAGGGTTGGCTCTTTAAACAAGAAAAAGGTTTTTCTTCTAAAGAGTTAAAGTTAGTGGCATTGTTTAAAAGGGCAAAAGCATTAAATTTAGATGAAAAACTCTTTAATACTTATGTAGAATCAGCCATAAAAATAGCCGAGATAGAATATGCATTGGGTTCAGAGATGTTAGAAAGTGACAAAACACGTAATAATGAACATTATGAGCTTCTTTTTGATTCTATTTTAACGTTAAAACCCTATATTTTTAATATGCATACCATGAAAGAACATCAGCGACAAATGGAGATGAAAAAATGAAAAATCTTTTTAAAATCACAGGATTCACCCCTTATATATTCATCGTCTTTTTAAATGCCATGACGGATTTAGGACACAAAATAGTCTTACAAAACACCATTCTAAAAGCTTATGATGGGAGTGAGTTAATTATTTTGACAGCCATTGTAAATGCATTAATTCTTTTACCCTTTATCTTACTTTTTTCTCCAGCTGGTTTCTTGAGTGACAAATACGCTAAGGTAAAGATTATTCGAGTTGCTGCTCTTTTTGCTATTGGGATTACAACACTTATTCTTTTCTCTTACATCATGGGTTGGTTCTGGGTTGCTTTTGGGCTTACTTTTGTTCTCGCAGCACAGTCAGCTATCTATAGTCCGGCAAAATATGGTCTTATCAAAGAGATGGTGGGAAAAAAGAAGTTAACAGCTGCAAACTCTGTGGTACAGTCGGTGACCATCGTGGCTATCTTAGCTGGAGGGATTGTTTACTCAATATTTTTTGAACAACTCCTAGCTGGAGACTCTAAAGATAAAGGTGAGATTTTACAAGCTGTTTATCCTTTAGGTTTTGCACTTATTTTAGCTTCTCTTGTTGAATTTCTTTTTGCTTTAAAACTGAGTAAGCATTACAATGCACAAAAAAGTATGGAATTTAAAGTTAGAAAATATGCTGATTTAACGTATTTACGTGGTAATTTTAAACTCCTTCAAAAATCTAAAACAGTATGGCTTTCAATTATTGGTCTTTCTATCTTTTGGGGTATTTCTCAATTGGTTGTTGCGACATTCGGGGCGCATGTGAAGTCAGGTTTAGGCATAGACAATACGGTTATCATAAATGGATTACTTGCACTCTCTGGTTTAGGAATGGTTGTGGGGTCTTTATTGGTTACAAGGTTCTCTAAACGTTTTATTGAAGTAGGTTTAATTCCATTTGGTGCCATTGGTGTTTCGATTTCTCTTTTTCTCATTCCTACCTTAAGTTCACTCTATACACTTGGGTTTGTATTTTTCCTTTATGGTATTTTTGCTGGACTCTTTATTGTCCCTTTAAATACGATTATTCAACTACTCACACCTAAAAGAATGATGGGAAAAGTACTTGCAGGAAATAATTTTATGCAGTATGTTTTTATGTTCTCTTTTTTAATTTTAACTACTATGTTTGCTTATGTGTCATTCTCAAGTTCTTCTCTTTTTATTGTTGTAGCCGTGGTAGCATTTTTAGGTTTTCTTTATACGCTTAAACATTTAGCCCATGAGTTAGTTCAGTTTGTGGTGCGTTTAGCTTTTGGTCTGTTTTATGACATTGAAGTAGAAGGTTTAGAAAATTTAAAAGCTAAAAAAGGAGTACTGCTTTTAGGAAATCATATTTCATTTTTAGATTGGGCATTTTTACAAATTGCCACGCCTCGACCTATTCGTTTTGTGATTGACCGAGGCTATTATGAGTTGTGGTACTTTAAACCTATTTTTAAGTTTTTTAAAGCCATTCCTATTTCAACACGAGGTGGGAAAAATGCACTTAAAGCAGTAGGGGAAGCTCTGCAAAATGGTGATATGGTAGCCCTTTTCCCTGAGGGACATTTAAGTAGAAATGGACATATCGGAAAATTCCAAAAAGGTTTTGAACTGGCTGTGACTGAAGTTGACAATGCTGTGATAGTCCCTTTTTATCTACGGGGTCTTTGGGAAGGAAAGTTCTCACATTCAGAAGATAAAATAACGCAAAAAGGTTTAAGTGATGTCGCTGTTAGTTTCGGAAAAGCCATGCCCATTGAGAGTAAAGCAGTTGATGTAAAAGAACAAGTTATTAAACTTTCAACACACTCATGGAAAGAGTACGTAGCACGTGCTGACTCTTTACCTAAAATATGGATAAAAGAGGCAAAAGAAGTCGGTTCAAAGTTAAGCATTGCTGATTCTACAGGGGTAGAACTTTCAGGTTATAAGTTTATGACAGCTGTATTGTTGATGCGAAAGAAGTTTAAAAAGCTTTTTGGAGAAGAACAAAACATTGGACTTATTGTACCTACAAGTGCAGGTGGAAGCATTGCCAACATGGCAACGTTGACCTTGGGTAAAACGATTGTGAACTTGAACTATTCAGCTGGAACACAAAGTTTAAAACATGCCATTGAACTAGCAGAGATAAAACAGATTGTAACCTCAACGCAGTTTATGACCAAACTGAAAGCCAAAGGTTTTGATTTGGAAGAGGCACTTGAAGGGGTAGAGTTACTTTACTTAGAAGAGATTAAAAAAACCATCTCTAAAGGTGAACAGTTAGGTATGTTTTTACAAGCAAAGTTTGTTCCAAGTTGGATACTAAGTAGGCTTTATGTCAAAAAAGTTGTGACTACGCAGACAGCTGCTATTTTATTTTCAAGTGGTTCAGAGGGTGTACCAAAAGGTATTGAACTAAGTCATCAAAATATTTTAGGAAACATTAAACAGTTTATTAATGTAATTAACCCTACTAAAAAAGATGTGATGTTAGGAACCTTACCAATTTTCCATTCGTTTGGAATTACGGTGACTACTTTTGCACCTCTTATCGAAAGCATCCCTGTGGTTTGTCATCCTGACCCAACTGATGGTTTAGGTATAGCTAAGATGTCACATAAGTACAATGCAACCTTTCTTTTTGCTACGGCTACTTTCTTTAGGCTTTATGCTAGAAACAAAAAGATACACCCTAAGATGTTTGAAAACCTACGCATGGTCATAGCAGGAGCTGAGAAGTTACCAAAGGAAATTACAAAACTCTTTAAAGAACGTTTTGGAAAAGAGATTTGGGAAGGTTATGGTGCAACAGAGACAGCACCAGCAGCCTCATGTAATGTACACGATGCCATTGTACCTGAGACTTATCATGTGCAAGTAGGAGGAAAAGCTGGAACGATTGGGCTACCTTTACCGGGAACAGCCATTAAGATTGTTGACCCAGAGAGTTTTGAAGCGTTAAAACGAGGTGAAGATGGGATGATACTCATTGGTGGGGTGCAAGTAATGAAAGGTTACCTAAAGAATGAGAACAAAACCCAAGAGGTCATCAAAGAACTCGATGGCATTCGTTGGTACGTAACAGGAGACAAAGGTCATGTAGATGAAGATGGCTTTTTAACCATTGTTGACCGTTATAGTCGTTTTGCCAAAATAGGTGGAGAGATGATAAGCCTTGGTTTAGTAGAAGCTGAAATAGGAAAGCTAATGGGTGAAGAAGATAACTTCGCCATCACAGCCATACCTGATGAAAAGAAAGGTGAGAAAATAGTGTTACTTTTAGAAGGTGAGAAAGCAATAGACACGTTAAAAGAAGAGATAAAAGCTTTAGGGATGAATCCATTGTTTGTTCCAACGAATTATTTTAAAGTGGATGAGGTTCCTAAGTTAGGTACTGGTAAGGCTGACTTTAAGGGGGCTAAGAGGTTGGCTTTATCATTACTATAATATTTATAAAACATAAGATACTTTAAGTAAATAGATGGTATCCTTTAAGTAAGTATTTTACCTAAAGGATAATCATGACTAATAAGGAAAAAGGTATAAGGATTAGGACACAGATTATTCGTGATGTGATTCACCATCCGAATGATATTTCTAAGCATATTGCTAATATATTTAATATTACGCCTCAGGCAGTGTATAATCATATTAAACGATTGGAAAAAGAAGGATATATAACTTCAATAGGGAAAGGGAAAGGGAAAAGGTATACTCTTGGAGCTGTTCGTGAATATAGAGTGATACTTCCTTTAACTGAGGATTTATCTGAGGATCAGATTTGGAGAAAATCTTTTGCTTTTATATTTGAAGGAATTGAGGAAAATATTGTTGATATCTGTCATTATGGTTTTACTGAAATGGTAAATAATGTTATTGATCATTCAGATGGAAAAAATGTTAGTTTATACATTTATCGTGATAAAGAAAAGATTAGGATGTTTATTATTGATGATGGTGAAGGAATTTTTAAAAGAATTAAGAGACTATGTAATTTAGAAGATGAACGACATGCTATTATGGAATTATCAAAAGGAAAGTTAACTACAGATCCTGAGAATCATACTGGTGAAGGAATATTCTTTACTTCTCGTATGTTTGATGAGTTTGAAATTGAATCTAAAGGATTAAATTATGCCCACTACGATGAAAACTCTTTTGATTTTTTACTTGATTCAGAACTTGAAGTAGAAGAAATAGGAACAATGGTAGTCATGGTTATTGATATTAATAGAGAACGTTTAATTAAAGATGTTTTTGATGAATATACAGAAGACTTACAGGAAGAGGGTACTTCACAATTTAATAAAACAGTGATTCCTGTCAAACTTGCAGTTTATGGAAATGAAAAATTAGTATCGCGTTCACAAGCGAAACGATTATTAACTAGAGTAGAAAAATTTAAGCATGTTATATTTGATTTTGAAGATATAAGTACTGTTGGTCAGGCTTTTGCTGATGAGATATTTAGAGTTTATGCAAATAAAAATAAAGACATTGTTTTAATGCCCTTAAATATGAATGAGGATGTAAATAGAATGGTACAGCGTGCATTGGGAAATTAATTTATTAATTAGAGTATTGAAGTTTTATAGTTATAGTAATTAAGAAATGAAAATGTTTAGGAATCTATTGTTTCTCTTTTTCTTTATAGGATTTATTCACGCCGAAAAACCAAACCTACTCCTCCTAAAAAACTACAACAAAGACATCAACGTAAGCAACTGGCTCGTTTCAGAAAAACTAGATGGTGTTCGAGCCTACTGGAATGGTAAAGAGCTAATTTCAAGAAATGGAAAAGCTTTTGCTTCACCTGAATGGTTTACAAAACATTTTCCACCTTTTGAGATAGATGGTGAGTTATGGACAAAACGAGGGGATTTTGAGAATATTATTTCTATTGTCAATCAACAAGAGGCTCATGAGGGTTGGAGAGAGATTGCCTATCATATTTTTGAAGTGCCAAATCAAAAGGGTGGTTTATTACAACGTTTAAATACCT
>CACVAR010000195.1 GCA_902727905.1 uncultured Sulfurovum sp.
AGAAACAAAGACTTCGCAAACGCTTATGGTGTTCTTTTAGCAGATGGTCCTTTAGCTGGTGTAACAGCTAGAGTTATTTTTGTAGTTGGAAAAGATGGAAAAATTGCTTATAAGCAAACTGTTCCAGAAATTACAGAAGAGCCAAACTACGAAGAAGCACTTGCTGCTGCTAAAGCTGCTTGTTAATCATCTTTTCTCACCTTTTTAGGTGAGAAACCCTTTTTTTACTTCATACTCTAAGTACTTACTTACTCTATAACTTTTCGCTATAATACTTCCAATGAGATACACAGAAAAACAAATTGAAAAATATCAACGTCAACGTTATATTACTTTTTTAGAGAAAGTAACCAAAAATTTATTTAAAATGTTTCGTGATGAAGAGACCACTCAAGAGCAATTTCTAAAAAAGTTTAAAGAGCTAAAGAAAAAACTTAATGAGCAAGTTGAAATTCAACTAAATTCAGAGTATCACCATCAAATGAAAACCTACATCGACCGACTTAGCCTAGAAGTAGAACAAGAGTTTATTTTAGATGATATTCGTGAAGCAAACATGACACTCCTCAACCGACTTCAAAAACTCAAAAATGGTACTTCTTACAAAAAAGACAAACATAAAAACAAAAGTAAAAATCAAGACTGGGGTTAATATGAGATTTTTTTTTCTAAGTATTCTACTAATTAATATTTTTGCAACAAAGCTATCTGCCTGTGCTGGAACATGGCGAGAGATGTACATTAAAGATGAATATTACAACTTTACTGATCCAGATATGGTACATCTTCCACGAGACAATCCTCTTTATAAACTTTCAGGTGCATATGCTGCTCATGATGCACGATTCAAATACTTTGCCAAACAGAAAAAAGAAGCCAACATTAAAGCATGGCAGAGCTATTTTCAAGATGCCCTTAGCCTTAAAAATATTGAATCACTCTTTTACAAAAAAAACTCCATAAAACACAGTGCAAAATACTATAAAAACAGTACAGAGTTTCCACAGTTTGGAAAGTACATTAACTTCTTACATTTACAAAATAAGTTTGCTCAAAGTCTTGAAGTCAATAATAGACAAGAGATTATACAAAAAGGATTAACACTTTTTAATCAAGAACATGAACCTTTTCTGAAAGAACGTTATCTCTATTTACTGATGCGACTCTATCATCATAATGGGCAATATCATGAACTTTTAGACATTCATGCTAACAATGCGCTCATTGTCAATCCTCAAAGTATTGTCAAAGAGTGGATAGATGCCTTAAGAGCTGGAACCTACCAACAGCTTAAACAAAGAACAAAAGCCAACCAACTTTATGCCAAAATCTTTGCAACACACAAAACAAATGCTCATTATGGTTTTTATGATTTTAAAATTAACAATGATGAAGAGTGGCAATCCCTCTTAAATAGCACAACAGACAAAGAGACCCAAGCCCTATACTACTTCTTGCGTGCCATGCAATGGGAAAATGAACCCCTACATGAACTAGAAAACATTGTTGCTTTAGCACCAGATTCTATTTGGCTGGAACGCCTCACTTACATGATAATGCAAAAATTACAAAACAAGCGCTATAGTATTATGGTACATGCAGGCAAAAAAAATAAATACTTTAAAGCGAAAGTTAAAAGTTATAAATTACAAAAAAAACTTTTTTTAGAAATACTAAGTAAACTTGAAAAACAAACTTTTTTTACACTCTATTCAAAACTCTATCTCAATGTATTAGAGTACAACTCCCTGAAACGTAAAGAAGTTGTTAAACTACGCACCCTAGCTAACAATAAACAAGCACCTTTTGTTGACTTACTAACCTATATTTACGGTGTACATCAACTCTCTTGTAATTCGCACCAAGAACAATATGCACTCTATCAACAACTTAAACCTTTACTTCCAAAATTTTCAGCCATTAAACAAAAATCTATTTTAAGATATACAGTCCTCCAAATTTCGACACTGGATGGAGACAATACCATTGAAAAAAAACTTAACAAACTCTTTGCCCAAAATAACAATTACCGATCTACCATCCTAACTGCGCTTAACTATGTTGACGCTAGAAAGTTTCAAACTTATGTTGAAAAAGAAAAGCGTTCTTTCTTTGAAGAACAAGTGTTTAAAAAAACCATGAGTAAGCTAGAGAAAAGAGATGTAGCGAAAATTTTGGCAACACTATACCTACAGAAAAATGACTTTAAACAAGCACAGTTCTATTTAAGACAAATCCCTCAGAAAAATGTTCATACCCCTTATAATCCATTTAATGTGAGTATAAGCTCTTCTAACAGAACCATTTCAAAAAAATCTTACTCACAAAAGAAATTTGTTGAAACCATGTTACGTATTAAGCGTGCTTTAGAAAAAGATCCTACTTCAGCTATGGATCATTTTCTTTATGCAAATGGACTCTTCAACAAAAGCTGGTTTGGAAACTTCCCCATGTCTTCCGTGCTTTATCGTAGTACCTATCTAACAAAAGATGAAAGGCTTCCTAAAACAGCTGACTTACTCCTTGCCAAAAAGCAATATGAATTAGCACTAAAATATGCTGAGGGTGACTCATTTAAAGCTAAAATAGCGTATCAACTTTTAAAAATAGAGTTTAATCTTGCTATCTCTGACACAGAAAAATATGGAGACAACATCTGGAACATGCCACGTTTTGGTGGATGGAATAAGGGTACCAAAAATGTCATACACCTTTTAAAAGCATCAGAAGATTTTACAGAAGGTATTAGAGATTTTAAAGATGACTATGGACATACTAAATATGCCCAAGATATTATAAAACAATGTATAACTTTCAAATACTTTTAAAATGCAAAAACTACTTGCTCTCTTAGCTATTCTAATAATAGCCATAACTTTAAACCTTTATCTAAAAAAAGTAAGTACCCAATATGCATTTTACCATTGGAAACAAAGTTACACCAATTCAGAAAATACAGAACCAAAATACATAAAAGTTATGGATATAGCCTATGAGAATGAAGTAAAAATCCATTTCACCCAATTTATCAACAAAGCAAAAAAGAAAATAGTTCCTGTCATCTATATTGATAATCCAGTTTTTAAACATGAAAATGCTGAAGCATTTGCTAAAAAAATTTTTACGCTTCTAAAACAAAAAAGCAAAAATTCTTTTAATTATAATGAAGTTCAAATAGACTGTGACTGGACAGAGAGTACAAAGAAACCTTACTTTTCTTTTCTAAAGACATTTAAAAAACTTTCTCAAATAACGCTTTCCACCACCATAAGACTCCATCAAATAAAATACCATAAAAGAACTGGTGTTCCCCCCGTAGATAAAGGGGTTCTAATGTATTACAACATGTCTGACTTCAAAGATTTAGAGACTAAAAACTACATTTTAGACTTAGAGTTAGCAAAAAAATATCACTACAATTTTGATAGCTATCTTTTAAAATTAGACCTCGCCCTACCTCTTTATGCTCAAGCAAATATTATCCGTTTGGGAGAAGTTGTCAGAATTATCGAGGGTATACGAAAAAAAGATTTAAACATGTACTTTCATGCTTTAAAAAACAACCATTATGAAATTACTAAAACTCACTATTTTCATAAAAGATTACTTTATAAAGGTGATGTATTACGTATCGATGAAGTAAGTATAGAAGATTTACAACAAGCAATTAATAATCTTAAAACAGTTATGAAACAACCTGAAGAAATTATTTTTTATCGTTGGGGGAATAGAGGGTTTTATGGAGAAGAGCATTTAAAAGAAGTAGCCAAGTGGTAAGTAGCTAATAAGAATTAAAGACTAAGAAAAGTGGTCATACATCTCAATATAATGCTTCCACACTTTTTACAACTTGGTCTATGTCTCATATAATCATTATACTCTGATTCTCTTATCAACTACTTTTAGATGCATGACCTATAAAACTAAGTTTAGCTCTCATTTATAATAAAGTCCGTTTTCTTTTAAAGCGTCCATCAATTATTGTTAGATTTCCTGTATGATTAAAGGTATGTGTTCTTAAGATTTTTTTGTTCCAGTTTGGTTCGATAGAACTAAATTTAACTTCAGCATACTCTTTTTCATTTAGGGTAACTATTTCATTCATTGTCATTCCATAACCATATTTACTAGTAGAGTTTTGTGAAGGTCTAATGATTTTGTCTTTATGCATAAAAATATTTCCAGCAGGGCGTGATTTTGTTACATCTGATATAATAGGGTTCATTGGGTGTGCTACCCATTCTGTTGTTTCTAATTTATCAGCGTAAAAGAGATATAGCTCATCATTTAATGATGCTTCTGGATGTTCTATCATGTTACAAAATAACCACCATTTATCATTGTAAAAGAATAAGGTGCTATCTACAGCAGTAACCTCTTCCATAAGATTCATTTTAAATTCCCATTCATATGGAAAATTTATACATTCATAAAGTTCAATAGTTTTGTTTTTATTACTTTCTGGAATCATAAAGTATTTATCAGCTAGTTCTATTATATGTGGGTATGAAAGATGATACGGTTTATCTATTATTGTTACAGGAGGTTTATATTCTCCTTTTGAGTTCATTTCTATAACAGAAATATGACCTTTTTCTGTTGAGTAAAGAGCTTCCTCAATAAATATATAGTAAGTTTCATCTCTCTTCACTATAAAAGGATCAGCATAAAATCTATCTTTTGGGGGAATGATTTTTTTAAACCTCCAAAATGAAGTTGAGAGACCATTTTCTAAACTAAAAAGTAAAATCCATTGTTCTAGGAATATCTTAATATAGATTTTTTTATACAACATTTTTAGAATATTATGTAAAAAAAGTATGGACATTTTTATATTACAAAAGTTGTCTTTACTATATAGTCTGTTTGAATAAAAGGTTGGGTATCTATTTTCATAATCAACTTTTTTGAAAAAAGCATCCTCTCCAATATTATAAAGTTCTTCTATTTTTCGTGGTAAGAATGATAATGATTTCCAATAGTAATTATGTTTATTTCTATTGATAGAAAATTCATCTGTTTTAGAAGATGATTTGTATAAGATTTTTCCTGCATCTAAATCTTCTGTTAAAATTTGTAAAATGGAACCTGTTGTACCAATACCTTCTATTACTTCCCAAAAACCTGCAGGACCACCACGATTTATACTGTTGTCTCCATGATGATACGACCACACACCATATTTTGAGGATTTTAAAATTTCGCCCCTTAGGATTCCAAATCCAAATCTAATTAAGATATCTAAGTCATGACTTTTAATATCATCAATATCCTTTTTTTTGAATTTATCGGAGAATTTTGTTGATACAGGTTCTACTTTTATTTCTGTTATTTTTTTAAGTAAGTTTTTACTATCTTTTAGTTCAGATGGGGAATTCTTTAATTTGAAAATTTGTTTATCAAGTTTAATATAAAGAAGATATACAAAATGTTTCCAATGATTTTTTATTTTTTTCAATAATTTTTTATTGTTTCTTGTATCATTTTTAATAATTAGTTTAATATCTGAATGATGAGAATTCATTAGTTTCCTAATAATTATATATTCCCATATAGGAAGATTATATGTGTTGATTAATAAACCTATTTTTATTTTTTTTTTCATATATGCCTAGTTTTTTAGAAGTTATTTATATTAAAAAATATTATCTAAATAATTATTAATACAAAACTATAATACATATAAAAAAGTATTTTTTAATGTAAATAATTA
>CACVAR010000196.1 GCA_902727905.1 uncultured Sulfurovum sp.
TAGGTATTGTCTTAGTTCAATTTGTTACAGCAGTTTTAATTTATATTTCACCCATAGACCTAGAAGATTCAGCATCATTACTTCGTTTACTTTTACCTCTGTTTTTTGTAGCGCTTATGGTGGCTTTTTGGTTCTCTTCTCTTTCTGCTCATTTTAAAAAAGACTCTGAACATAAGATGAAAAATCAGTTTGCCAAAGAGCGTGAAGAACTTAAAGTAAAAGCTGAAAGAGCCAAAACAAGAGTCGTCAAAGATGCGCAAAAAGACATTGCTAGAGAAGCCAAAGTTACCCATGCAAAAGCCAACTTTAAAGTTGGTGCTGCTTTTGCTGGGGTTTTAGGAGTTGGAGCATTGTTTATTTTTGCACAGTTGGTTACAGCTGGACTTTTAACCATGACAGCAGCTGGTGGAGTGATTGGTGGGTATTATTGGCGTGGTAAACGTATTGAGAAAGAGAAAGTTCCTCAGTTAGAGATTATTGATACTAAGGTGATAGAAAAGTAAGCTATTTTCTCCTTCTTTTCTTCTCTCTATAAAGAACCTTAACTTTTAATTTAGTAACACCTTTGTTTACATAACCCAGTTTTTTAGCAGCTAAGTAAGAGAGGTCAATAATACGTCCCCTTATATAAGGTCCTCGGTCATTGATACGTACAGTAACAGAGCGTTTATTTCTTAGATTGGTAACTTTTACCACCGTACCAAAAGGTAAGGTTTTATGGGCAGCTGTATAGGCATACATGTTATATCTTTCGCCATTGGCTGTTTTTCGTCCGTGAAATTTTTTGCCGTACCAACTTCCTTTTCCTATTTGTACCTTTTTATTTTTAGCATAGGCTGGAACTGAGAAAGTGACGAGGAGTGTTAGTATGAGGTATTTTTTTAGTAGTTTATTCATGTGAAATTATAGCTAAATTCTTCTAACCATAGTTTATTGGATTTCAAGTTTTAATTTTGTTACACCATCATTTATGTAGTCAAGTTCTTTGGCAGCCATGTAGGAGAGGTCTATGATCCTACCTCTAACAAAAGGTCCTCTATCATTAATTCGTACAATAACAGAACGGTTGTTTTTTAGATTGGTAACTTTTACTACTGTACCAAAAGCTAGCGTTTTATGTGCTGCTGTGTAGGCATACATATTGTATTGTTCCCCACTGGCTGTTTGTCTGCCGTGGTACTTTTCACCATACCAACTTCCATTTCCAATTAATTGGTTAGAACGTTGGCTACAGGCTGTCGTAAAAAAGGTTAAAAATAGAGTAAGAATTAGATAGAGATTAAGGGAATTTTTCATACCTTAATTATATCTAAACTTTATAAGCACCTGTAAATTTTTTGGATTTTAAAAGTTTATTGGCTTCCCATGGTGTACAGTTGACAATTATTTTATAAGTGGTCTTTTTATGATCTTTTACGTATTTTTTAACAATTACAGCATTTTTTAATTTGTGTTTCTTTTTAAAAAGTGCTGCATTCTTTTTGTCAAAGAAAGAAGCAACTTGAACTTTTTGATCTCTAATAATCGGCTTTGATTTAGAAGTTTTACCACTACCTGCTTTAGTTGCAGTATATTTTTTACTAGAGTACTTACCTTTTGAAGATAAAACTTCAATTTTAATTTTTTCAATTCCTTTTTTTACAAAACCTAGTTTCTTAGCAACACCATAAGAGAGGTCAATTTTTCTGGAAGAGTAAAATGGTCCTCTGTCATTAACTCTAACAATAACTGAACGCCAGTTTTTAAGGCTGGTTACTTTTAAAACTGTACCTAGAGCGTAAGTACGATGCGCTGCTGTCATTCCGTACATGTTGTAGCGTTCACCATTGGCTGTTAAACGTCCATGAAAAGGTTTTCCATACCAAGACGCTTTACCATACTTGATGGTTCCTTTTTTGGGATAGAAAGGGTAGTATTTAATTCCTCTATCTTTATAGGTTCGTATGTTGAAGTCTTTTGAGAAAGCTGTAGAAGTGAATATGAGTACTATAAATAGTCTAAGCATTACAATACGTTTAGTGAAGTTCATTTGGTTTTTCCTTCTTTTGAGTAAAAGGCGAATTATAGTTTAATAGGATTAATAGATAGTTAATCAATAATCTTAGTTATGTAGACTAAAGTTAATTATATATTTGTACTAACAAACATCTTGAATATTTACCTAAAATAGACTATAATTCGCAAAATATTTTATAAATAAATTTCAATTAAATAAGGAATAACACGATGGCAAAACATCAGTTTCAAACAGAGATAGGTCAACTCTTAAAATTAATGACTCATTCGCTTTATTCAAATAAAGAGATTTTTATTAGAGAGTTGGTTTCAAACTCATCAGATGCAATAGATAAGTTCAACTATATGAAGTTAACAGATGATGCATTTAAAAATGACGATTGGTCTGGTCAAATTAATATTAATCTTGATGAAGAAGATAACTCTTTAACCATTGCAGACAATGGTATTGGTATGAATGAGGAAGACCTCATGAATAACCTTGGTACTATTGCTAAGTCTGGTACAAAAGCATTTGTTGAGAACTTAACAGGTGATGCGAAAAAAGATTCTAATCTTATTGGTCAGTTTGGTGTTGGTTTCTACTCTGTATTTATGGTTTCAGATAATGTAGAAGTTATTACTAAAAAAGCTGGTGAAGATCAAGCATATAAGTTTGCTACAGATGGTACAGGTGAGTTTGAGATTACTCCAGTAACAAAAGAAGCTCATGGAACAGTAATGTACATTAAGCTTAAAGAAGAAGAGAAAGAGTTTTTAACAAAAGCACGTGTTGAAACAGTAGTTAAGAAGTACTCTAACCATATTGCTTACCCAATTATGATGCACTTCAAAGAAGATGAAACAACAGGTGAGGGTGATGATGCTGTTACTAAAAAAGTAAAAAAATCTGAACAAGCAAATGCTGCTACAGCACTTTGGTCTGTTTCAAAAAATGATCTTACAAAAGAAGACTACATAGAGTTCTTTCAAAACATGGCACATGTAGATGAAGAGCCTTTAAAGTACTTACATAACAAAGTTGAAGGTGGACAAGAGTTTACTACGTTATTCTACATTCCAAAAGTTGCACCAATGGACATGAACAGAGCTGACTATACCAGTCATATTAAGCTTTATGTTAAACGTGTTTTCATTACAGATGATGACAAAGAACTTTTACCAACATACTTACGTTTTGTAATGGGTGTAATTGATTCAGAAGATTTACCACTTAATGTAAGTCGTGAAATTCTTCAGGACAACAAGATTCTAGCGAACATTAAACAGAATGCTACGAAAAAGATTTTACAAGCCATTAAGAAACTTAAAGGTGAAGATGCTGACATATTTACTTCTCAGTATAACAACCTTATTAAAGAGGGAATCTACACAGATTACATTAACAAAGACTTACTTCTTGACATTGTTAAATATAAGTCATCTACTGAAGAGGGTATGGTTTCTTTTGCTGATTATGTTTCTCGTGCTGACTCTGAAAAGAAAGAGATTTACTACATGGTTGGAGAGAGTGAGCAAGTTCTTAGAAACTCACCACTGCTTGAAGCTTATAAAAAAGCGAACATTGAAGTTCTTCTTATGGATAACAAAAACGAAGACACAATTGTTGCGCCAATGATTGGTGAATATAAAGAGTGGGAACTTAAAGATATTACTGCTATTGATGCTCCTGATTCTAAAACAGATGAAGAAAAAGAAGAGATTTCTAAAGAGTTCAAAGGTCTTACCGACAGAATTAAAGAAGTCCTTGGTGAAACTGTGAAAGAAGTAAGAACAACGAGTAGATTAACCTCAAGCCCATCATGTGTTGTGAAAGACAATTCTAGTCCTTTAGCAGGAATGGAAGAGATGTTTGCACAAATGGGAAAAGCTATGCCAGAGACACCTCTGTACTTAGAATTGAACCCAGAACATGAGATGATTAAGAAGCTTGATAAGCTAGAGAACGCCGATATCTTCGCAGATATGGCATGGATTTTATTTGATTCTGCTAAATTATCTGAAGGTTTAGAACCTAAAGATAAATCTGCTTTTGCAGCAAGAGTAGCAAGAGTAGCAACAGAAGCATTGTAATATAAAAAAACATAAAATAATTTTTAGTGTTTTATTTTAAGTAATGTATAAGATTTGTTCACATCGTGAATAGAATGTGAACAAACTAATAATAACTTTAAACAATTTTACTAAAAAATATAATTTATTCACACTGTGAATAAAACATTTCACATCGATAAGGAGAGAGAATGAACAGACATATTAATAAGATTTCAAATTATGCAATGGTTGGTGGATTAAGTGCTGTAGCATTGGTTGGTTTACAAGGTTGTGGTGATGCTGGACAAGCTCCTCAACAGCCACAAACACAACCTGCACAAGAGCAAAGTGTTGTTAAAGAAGGTGCTTCGGTTACCATTGAAAAACAAGCTGATGGTTCATATAAAATTATTGATGAATTTCCAAGTACTACTACGCGTGTTATTGTTAAAGAAGATGGTGCTGAGAGAATTCTAACACAAGAAGAGATAGACAAACTGGTAGCTGAAGAAGAAGCTAAAGTAGAAGCTGGAACTTCAAAGTTAACACAAGACCCAGCGCAGGTAAGTGAATCAGGTGGAATGGGTCTTGCTGGAACACTTATGGCATCTATGGCTGCTGGTATGGTTGGGGCAATGCTTATGAATAAGCTTATGAATAACCAAAACTATAAACAAAACCAAAGAGCGTCTCATAAGTCGGCAAGTTCTTATAATAGATCACAAAACTCTTTTAAGAAAAATGCAGCAGCAGGAAAGTCAAGTAGTTCGGCAGGAAAAAAATCTGGATTTTTTGGTAACAATAAAAAAGCATCTTCATCTTCATCCAGCCGTTCATCAAGTTTTGGTGGGTAGGTTAGTATGAAACTTAAACCTATTAAAGTTCCTGATGATGCTTATTTAGAGAAGATTGGTTTTATTTGGCATACTGATGATGACTCTACACCATACATTGCAGATGAAATAGTTGAAGTAGACTCAGAAGAGGCAGATGCTTATTACGAAGCAGCGAATGAACTTTATGATATGTTTGTAGAAGCTGGTGAATATGTAATTGAAAATGAGTTGTTTCATGAGCTAGGTATTCCTTTTAACATTGTGGATGCTGTCAAAATGTCATGGGAAACTGATGTACATTGGCATCTATATGGTCGTTTTGATTTTGCTGGTGGACTTGATGGAAAACCTATAAAACTTATAGAATTTAATGCAGACACGCCTACAGCACTTTTTGAAACTTCCATTGTTCAGTGGGCTACCTTAAAACTTAATGGTATGGAAGAGTCTCATCAGTTTAACAACTTACATGAAGCCTTGGTAGACAACTTTAAACGTATGATTACTATGGATGAAGAAGTAGAATCATTTGAAGAAAGCTATGATGGTTGGAAAATTCTTTTCTCTTCAGTAAAAGGTAACATTGAAGAAGAGAACACAGTAAAACTTTTACAAAGTATTGCGAATGAAGCTGGATATGTAACAGAGTTTGCTTACGCAGATGAAGTTGAGTTCGATGCTGAGGAGGGTGTTTTCTTTAATGAGGAAAACTATGAGTATTGGTTTAAACTTTTACCATGGGAAGACATTGCCATTGAAGAAGCTGACTTAGCGATGTTAATAACGCAGATTATGGAAAA
>CACVAR010000197.1 GCA_902727905.1 uncultured Sulfurovum sp.
CAATCTCAGGTGCTAAGATAGCATCGATATACTCCATAATCTCTAAACTTTTATCAGACTCATCATTAACTTTAGGCGTTAAACGTGCTGAAATCATCGTTGTTGTTCCATCTTTAGAGATGAATGAGTCAACGACTAAAGGATCACTCGTGGCTATTGCTTTGCGTTCGGCTAAATACTCAGCTGTAGCTCCCTTAATATCTTTAATAAAATCTTCAACAATAATATCATCAGGATCTTCAACCCCAGCATGTACGTATTGATAATTAGTTAATGAATCTACCCGTGCAATATATTTAGTCTTCCACAAGGCTTCCGTAATATTATCAATACTCTGTAGTGCTTTTTTAGTGAAAATCCCCTCTTCATCTTTAAAAACAATGACCACACCATCATCATTACCAAATGTCTTTCGAAACTTATCATAATCGGTTAAGGTTTTAGAGTCTTCTCCAAACCAAATACGATAGCTTCCATCCATCTCAACATGCTTAAGGTTTGAAGC
Organism: uncultured Sulfurovum sp.; assembly: GCA_902727905.1. Lineage (GTDB taxonomy): Bacteria > Campylobacterota > Campylobacteria > Campylobacterales > Sulfurovaceae > UBA1140. The sequence goes on from CACVAR010000197.1 coordinate 506, forward strand.
TAATGCCAATATAATTAACGGCACACCAATCACAATAAACCAGCGAAACCTTTGTAAAAACTTTACATAATTTTTCATTTTATTTTCCTCCTATTTTAAAAATAATATCCCAATTCAAGTTGAACTGAATCTAGTTCTTTAAACACCGAACTGCTCTTCGGCTCCAAATGTTGATAGGAAACTCCTACTTTATACTTCTCAAAAAGTCGTGTGTTATATTCAACAAACAGTAGCTTTTCATGGTTGTCTTGATCTAAAGAGATACCCCCTAAAACATCTGAGTCAGCACTATCATTTACTGTAAGTCTAAAGCCTAGCGTTAAATCATCTTGAAACAGGTTTCCAAAATCTTTAGCCCCTAACTTAGAGCTATCACTATCGTCATACTTATAGTACTCAGCCAAAACACCTAAGTCAGACTTACCCCATACACCATAAAAAGTATGCTCTAACCCAGCAGAGTATTGAGCATAATCAGAAACTTTTAACTCATCGGATTTTGTATAAGCCAACTCTGTTTTATAAATGGTCTCACCTGAAACCAATGTGGCGTACCCCATAACCTTGTCTACCAAATAAGCATTTTGATGAAGTGAAGTACCTAAAGGAGCTAAGTATCGTTGTTCATCATAACCATTTTGATAAATCACAGCATAATCAAACTGTGTCTCTTCGGCTGAACCTGCATATTTCAAATATACTGTTGCTCTGTTTTTACTTTTCTGTGTTTGTAATTTGTCATCATAATTAGATGGTAAAAAGTTATTGACCGACTCAGTACCTTGAACACGTTGACGCTCTTGACCTACTTTTGCTATCAATGCTAAATCAGAATTATCAAAATAGTGTGTATAAGCAATGTTATTCGCCCCTATCTTTGCATCATAATCAAAAGGATTATCACGCCAATCTTTTGTGTTAAAAGCATCGGTATGATTATAAAACTCCATAGCACCCCAAAAACGCGTACTTCGCCCCACAAGTAAATCAGAGTTCTCAAACTCATGTTTGTAGTACAGGTCATTTACATCTATATAACGTCTGTTTTTATCATCTTTATCAACTATAGACTCTGCATTCAATACCATTTGACCATTAGCTGTTTTCTGTTTAAGCTCTAGCTCCAAACGTAAAGCATGTTGGCTATCTCTTTTTCCTGCTATATCATGGTCTATATAACTGCTTTCAAAACCTATATTGCCTTTATATTCTAGTCCATCAGCAAAAAGGAAAGTACACAGTAAAGAAGATAAGCTTATTATATTTTTCATTTTACTGTTTCAACACACGTTTATTAAATTCCTTAGCCGTCAACCCTACTTTAAGCTTCTCTTCTTTCCAAGTAAGCTCTGTACTTTTATCATTTTGATGATTTCTCATAACTATCTTCCCCACTCTCCAGATACCTTCTATCTGCTTATAGTCAGAGAAAACAGCCGTTTTAAGCAGTTCAGATTTACGGTCATAGTACTCAACTTGTTTCAAAAGAAATTTATCTTTACTTACCCAAGAAACTTGTTTGGTATAACCTGAATTTTTGTCTTTTGGAATTCGCTCACCTTTGTAACATGCTTCACCATCTAACTCAACCTCTTCTACTTTGTCACCATAAGTAAATTTGTTATAGTTTTGATTTCCTATGTCTTCATACGAAAACTCCGACCCCATAAATGAACCCGATTTATTTGAAGAAGCAATACGTTTTACACGCTTTAATGCTGGCAGATACAACCATTGGTCATCATCTCTCTCTACATGTTCATGTGTTAAAGTCTTGGTTCCTTTTACATCAGCAGGGGTTAAAAAAGTAGAAATACTTTTGTCACCATTGTCACCTTCAAGCGTCTTCATCTCAAGTTGTCTTGTACTTTTTTGACCTGAAGCATTAATCAAAACCATCTCTGTTTTAGCAATAGAGCTTCCAAAACCATCAGTTACTTTATCTGATTTTTCGGCTATCTCCATATTGGTTAGAGCCATTAGGCTTGTAGCTGTCATTAGTGTTGTTAGTAATATTTTTGTCATAATTTCTCTTTCCTATAATTTAAACGTTTGAAACTGTAGGTTCGATTTTATCGAACACTATTTGACATTCGATAAAATCGAACCTACAAGTCACATTTGTTTTGATATGTCAATTTTCTTCTATAAATCGTTTTAAATCTTCTATATAAGAAGAAAAAGCTTGTTTGCCTTTTGAGCTAATATGAACAATCGTTTTAGGTCGTTTCCCTACAAATATCTTCTCTATTAGAACATATTCTTCTTTCTCTAACTTTGAAAGATGACTAGAAAGGTTTCCATCGGTCACAGAAAGGGCTTCTTTCAGTGCTTTAAAGGGTAGCTCATCATTTGCAATTAACAGTGAAAGCAGTTTTGAACGCACAGGTTGGTGCAATAGTGGATCAAACACCACACCCTACTTTAGTCTCATTCTCTTGCTTTCTTTGATGATAAGCAATGGAAGTTGGTACAACAGCTAAACCAAATATGACTGTGGCTTGTACCATGGTGTAATAAAGTGAATCATACCCAAGCAGTAACTCAAAGTAGACACCTATAGCCAAAAGTACTAAAGCAGCTATCATGTTAAATTGTGCCATTTTAGAAAAACGTTGAATATTCAGAACAAATCCTATGGAAAAGTAGCCTAATGAAATAATAAATAACCAAGAAATCAACCCTAAACTATAGAGTTTATAAGAAGCAAATACACTACTCATCAAAATCAAAAAGAGTGACATCATCAAAAAAGTCATCATAATAAAACGTTGTCTTTTCGTACAGTCATCAATATCATAACTCTCATTGACTTTTTTAGTTAAAGAACCCTCAACCATAAAACCAATGCTAATTAATACAAACATCATCACCGACCCAAAGAGAATACTATATTCATAAGCACTCACCATACTCAAACTCAACACAACAGCTATGATTGACCAAACATGACAAGCACTGTAGTTGTAAGGGAAGAAAGCTTCTTTGTCCACCAAATGGCTCTTTATCTCTGATATCTGCTGTAAAACCTCATCTTTTTCACTCATTATTTTCCTTTTTATTCTTTTTTGAAAAGTACTTTGTTTTGCAAAGTATATATGAAAAAGTATTTATTTTTGCTAAATTTTGAATTTATTCAGCTACAAACCACTCACTATACATGAGATAAAAACCATTAGTTGTATAATAAATAGTTCTTAATAGAGTCTTCTAAGCTTACAACTGTCTCCTTATAAGTAGATATTTCAGTCCCAGCTTCTACAGTATAGAACTTATTATTTTTGACATATAAAGCTTGACCATGATTAATTGTACTAAACACAAAATAGTCGGTAATATTACTCATACCTCCATCATACATTTTAAAAAGTTTTGATAACTTTGTATTTTGTGTTAATTGAGCTGTAAAATTATTTTTAACGACTTTATTATCTGCAAATTTTTCATAAGCATATACCCCTAAACTACTTAAAATTTCAAGAGCCATCTCTCTTATTAAATCATCATTTTCTTGACATTCTACCAAATCTATTAAAGCATCTATTGCTTCTCGGTTATCTTGACTTTCTTCCACCAATAAAAATGATATACACCCTTTTATGACCTTATCTGTTGTATCCATATAAAATATATCTTTCAGTTGTTCAAACAGTTTAATATCAATATTTTTTAAATTAGGTAAAGCTAATAATAAATCTTTTTTACTTTCAATATCAATATTTTGATTTTTAATTATCAATATAATTAACTGATTCAAGTTTGATTGAGGAGCTTCAAGTGTTCCTAAAGCTTCAGCTAATTGATGCAATAAAAGATAGTCATCATCATTTTGTAACAAATCACTTTCAAACATCTTTATAATATTTTCTTCTATCTTAGGAGTAAAAACAATCTCATCTTTTAATACTATCGCTATAGCAGCTTTCACTATAAAGTGTGTATCTCGCTTATGTAATTTGAACAAAAGAGCATCTTTCAATTTAGTATTTCCCTCAACCTCTAAATAAGATATAAAATGCACTAAATTCTTAAACGATATGTAGTCGTTTTCTAAAATCAACATTAATTGTTCTAAAGTTCCAAACCTTACAATAAGTCTTAAAATAATCTCAACTATTTCCTCTTCAAGTTTTCGATTATTGATGAGTTCAAATAACCTATTTAAAACATCAATGTTTGTTTCCCATTTGCTTTCAAATGCATAAACAATTGATACTCGTAACTCTTTTTCAAGAGAATTATCTCCAATAAGTTCTAAAAATAAATCTACAGTCTTAACATCATCTTGTTCAATGTTATCTAATATACTTACAAACTCTCTTCTATCTCGAATATCTATACTTTTGTCATAAATAGCTTTGATAAGATAGTTCAACATCTTATTAGACCCACTACCTATAGTAAAAACTGTTAATGCAATACAAGCTAAAGTTTTTGTATCAATATCATCATGTTCGATTTTACTTTCTAAAATATTAATGAACTCTTTTCTTTCAGATACTGCCTTAGCAAGTATTTGGGCAATATATATTTTTATCTCCACAGAAATATTCTTATCACATAAATACCCAATTAAACTCTCTATTTTTTGCTTATTTAAACTGCTTATATTACGTATAAGTATACGCTTCTCTAAACTACCTGTATATTCATCTAAAACTAGTGAAATAACTCTGTCTACAAAATATGTTTTCTCAGAAGTAAGTAGTAGCTAAGAATTAAACACAAATAAGATTTATGTTAGAATAGTGAGATTATGGGACAAATAAAAAGAGTAGAAATAGATAAAGCGACAAGTGTAATTATCAGAGAGATAATAAAAGAAGATTATAGGTACAGAGTAAGAAAAAGAGCGAATGCGATTTTGTATAAAAGCCAAGACTATAGTGTAAAAGAGATAGCAAAGCTTTTAGAAGTTAGAGCAGATACAGTCTATGAATGGATTTGTAAATATGAGTTAGAGGGAGTAGAATCTTTTTACGATAAGCAAGGAAGAGGAAGAAAAAGTATTTTAAAAGATTCAGATGCTGATAGAATCAGAGAGTTAGTTATCAATAGTCCGTCTGTACCAGTAGCAAATGCAAAGGTCAGAGAGAAGTTAAAAATATTTGTACATGATAATACGCTAAAGAACTATTTAAAAAAAACTAAAATTGAGTTACACAAGAGTAAAG
>CACVAR010000198.1 GCA_902727905.1 uncultured Sulfurovum sp.
TTCTTGGTATGGATGAGCTTTCAGAAGAAGACAAAAATACTGTTGAAAGAGCAAGAAAGATTGAAAAATACCTTTCTCAGCCTTTCCACGTTGCTGAAGTATTTACAGGTTCTCCTGGTGTTTACGTTGAACTTGCTGATACACTTGAAGGTTTCAAAGGTCTTATCGAAGGTAAATACGATGACATGAGTGAAGCTGCGTTCTACATGGTAGGTAACATGGAAGAAGCAATTGCTAAGAATGAGAAAATTCAAGCGAAAAACAAAGCGTAAGGAGTTTTATTATGGAACTCATGAAACTTGAAATAGTAACACCAGAAGGTGTTATTTTCGATGATGAAGTTAAACAGCTTACCGTTCCAGGTAGCGAAGGCGAGTTTGGTGTATTAGCTGGGCATGCTGCTGTTGTTTCTCTTTTGAATGCAGGTGTAATCACAATTGACCGTAAAGATGGGCGTGAAGTTCAGGTTGCAGTTAATGGTGGATACATTAAAGTTGACGAAGATAAAACATTATGTATGGTTGATGGTGCTGTTGCACTTTCAGGAGACGATACAAATTTAGCTAAAAATATAGCTAAAGCAAAAGATTTACTTGAAAAAGCACAAGCATCCAGTTTAAGTGTTGCAGCTGCTGTAAATAAATTTGACAATATCAAAAAATAACCACTTATAGTTTGTGAGCCTTTTGGCTTACTACTATAAATATACCTCTTTTTTTCTCCCTTCTTTTTTTCCTCAATCTGATATAATGTGACAGACTATTAAAAGGCTAAACTATGGAACTTATTAAACTTGAGATAATCTCTCCAGAAGGTATTATCTATAGTGATAATGTACAATTACTTACAGTACCTGGAGATGCAGGTGAGTTTGGTATTTTAGCTGGACATGCATCAGTTCTTTCTTTATTAAATACTGGTGTGATTAGCATACAAGATAAAAATAATATTGAGATAGAGGTAGCCATTAATGGAGGCTATGTTCATGTGGTTGAGCATAAGGTATTATGTATGGTGGATGGTGCAATAGCTTTGTCAGGTGATGATAACAATTTAGCAAGAGCCATAGCTGAAGCAAAAGCTTTACTTGAAAAAGCAGAAGCATCCCCTTTTACTGTTTCTGCTGCTGTGAGTAAATTTGACAATATTAAAAGATAAGTATTATCCTTTTTAGGCTTAATCTTAATTCAATGAGTTACAATATCTAAAAACTATAAAGGTCAATAGCTTATGAGAATAATGGGTAGAAAAGAAATCTTAATGAATACTAAGTGGGATGAGTTTGAGATGGGAACTTGTCGACTTTTTGTTAACCTTTTTAATCAGTACATTCCATTTATATTTTTTCAAGAACATAAACCTTTACCGGGAATTTCAGATAGAATGATTATCGCGTTGAATCAAGTAATGGCACTTGATAAAGATGAACAAGATTTTGATTTTGATGGACTAGGAACTAATAAAGTCAAAGAGATTCATTTAGATCAAGACAATGATAATCTTAGTGGTATTTATGCTGAGATTATAATGGATACAGCTTCAGGTCACTATTTAAGCTTAATTGTGAAAGATGCTAAGGTTGTCGCTATTGATAAAGAGGGAAGCTATTTTGATAGGCTGATAGAAAATAAATAGTGTAAAATAAAAAGGAAATTTCATGTCAAATTTTGTAAAAAAAGAAGCAATTGAAGGTGCATTTTTTGGTGCCTTAGTTGCCGATGCTCTTTGTCTCGGTTCGCATTATGAGTATGATGCTCATAAGATTTATGCTGCCTATGGCAATAAAACCATTGAAAAATATATGTCTCCCGGTGAAATGATGGGTGGACAAACTCATGGAATAGGTTGGGGTGAACGTAACTATCATCCTGGTAAATCTGCTGGGGGTACTACTGATTATGGTGATTATAACGTACTGGTTTTAGAACACTTAGCTGCTATATCTAATCCTCCAAGAGAGTTTGATGTTAAAGCACTATTGCCTCATTGGATGAATCGCTTAGAAAATGGTTGGGGTTCGTGGATTTGTACTATGACTAAAGAAACTTATGCACAGGTAAAGCAGGGGGCAGCTGTTGAAAGCTTAGGTGGAATTTCAAATGCTACAGCCATTCGTCATGTTGCTGCTCATGCTTATTATGATGATGAAGAGACCATAGCTAAAGTTTCAAGACAAGTGATGTTTACCCATAAAGATGCAGATGCTTTAGCTGGTGGTGAGTTTTTTGCCCGTGTTACACATAGAGTTATAAATGGTTCAACCCCAGCTGACGCTATTGAATCTGTTGCTGTTCAAATGGGTGGATTTATAGAATCAAAAGTAAAACAGGCTATTGCTAAGTATCAAGAAGCCACAGATGTAAATTCACAGCTTTCAAAAGAACAGTTCTGTGATGATTTGGCGTTAACATCCATGGCAATGCTTTGGGATGTTGGACGTTCTGAGCCAATTAAAGTGGGTAAAGCTTCTCCTACGCAAGGAACACTACCTGGTTCTGTATATTTTATTCTAAAATACATGAATGAAGAAGATGGATTAAACAGAGCTATTGCTGCTAATGCGATGGTAGGTGGTGATAATGCTTCACGAGGTATTGCTATTGGAATGGTACTTGGGGCTTATTTTGGTGTGAGTGCTATTAAACCTCTATGGAAAGAGACATTGACTCAGTGGGAGTATTGTGAACGACTTTTAAATAAGTTACCATTGCTAAAAGCATAAATTTTTATTTTCCCACTAAAGTGGGAGGGTATAGAGTAGGAGCTACTCTCCACCAATTTTTGACATAAGTCCAAAACTTTTAACAAATGGACCAGCCATTTTTGGGTTTTTAATCATTGCTTTAAAGTCACCTGTTGCAAACTTTAGTTTTCCTGTTGTTACAGCAAGCCCCATAGTTGTCATAGTCAAAGGCTTTTTAATCCATTTCTCCCAGTTTTCTTGTGTTCCTCTCATGTCCCAGTCTACTGCTTCTCCATCATAATCACCAGCACGTGTACAGATTCCATTTTCTACAATGAAAACACCACTTGGTTTTTCATCACCTTTAAAGCCACATGCAATTACTGAATTAAAACCAATTTCTGCTAATGCATTACTTACTTCTGGTTCTGCATTCCATTCATCTTTTAATTGATTCATCCATTCACCACTACATATTTTTGCCATATTATTTCCTAGTTTTTTAATTGTTATATTATAAGTTATAACTAATAGATATTATATATAAATATTAGCTTTTGTTTGGAGTAAAAGTAAAATATACTAGAAGAAGGATAAATATTATTTAGTTTGTTTCCATAGACTACAGTAAGTATTCTAATGAACAAACCTAAATAATGAGAGGTAAATTTTATTATAAGTATAGTAGATATTTAGAGTTTTAAGCTGTTTTCTCGTCAATATAATCTTGAACAAAAGTTTTGATATTAGCATAAACAAAAGAGTCTCTGTATTCTTTAATTTTACCACCTGAGGCATTTGGGTGTCCTCCACCATTTCCTATCTCTTCAGCCATTTTTGAAACATCTAGTTTATTGTTTGAACGTAAAGAGAAGTTACCACGCCAGTTAATATCCATATAGAAGTCATAGTCTGGATTTTCTACTAAGAAAGTATTTCCTAATATAGAAGTATTTCCTAAGTTATAACCTAGAAGACCTTTTTTACCTCTATATTCAATGGTTAGACGTTGCTTATCAGCACTAAGTAGTTGGGTTAAGTACATTGCAGCTAAATTGTCTTTAGTGTTGTCCTCATTTTGTTTAAAGAAAGACTTTTTTATTTGGTGCAAGTCATCATCTAACGCAATGTGTGCGTTGTCTTTTTCTACATAGTTTTTCATGGCTTCAACAAGTGAGAGTTTTAAGGCTCTATCTTCAGCTGGAAAAAGTGTACGGTTAATTTCTCTTGCACCAGAAATCATCCCTAAACCAACTTTTCCAAACTCAAAGAGTTCATCATCACTGACCCAAATGTCAATGGCATTAATGGCTTTGACTATTTGTGCATAATTTTTCTCTTTATCAAAATCATGATGTTTTTGTAACCAGTCATAAGTAATAAGGGTGGCACAACGGTTTGTGTCTAACATATACCATGCATACTGTTCTGCTGTTTTAGCTCCTGAACCATGGTGATCAAGTAGTTGAAGTTTTGCACCAACTTCCATTACTTGTGCTTCTAACCATTTTGCCTCTTTAGTAGTTAGGTTTAAGTCTGTGACTAAAATAACTTGCTCTGTAGTGTTACCCAAAAACTTTTCACGTTTAATGGCCGTAATAATTTCTTCAAGTCTGGCTTTTACTTCTGGACCATAGTTCGCATTGTAAGATTCTAATTTATAATTATGTTGTTCATTAAAACAAGCATTTGCTAGATATTGACAGCCATAGCCGTCAAGATCAATATGAGAAAGGTGGTAAATGTTCATTGAGTGAAAATATCCTCTAAGGTAAGGTCTTGTAGAAATGTATCTATCTTTTTTTGGAAAGTGTTTAGAAAAGGGCTTATGGTACAAGAACCAATGCTTCCATTGGGACAAGTATCAGTATATTGAGTACAGTCGAATACAGCAGGTGTTTTACCTTCTGCTGCAATAATAATGGAAGCAATAGAGATACTTGAAGTCTCTTTAGTTAATAAAAAACCTCCATGTGCACCTTTTTTTGATTCAAGTATAGAAGCTTTCGCCAGACCTTGTAAAATTTTGGCTAAAAAACTCTTAGGTATACAGAGGTCATTTGCAAGTTGTTCTGCCCCCATAGGTTTATCAGAATTTTTGATTATGGCAAGAGCAAGTAGGGCATATTCGCTAGCACGGGTAAGTAACATGGATTGCTCTCCTTAAGATTAGTTATTTCGGACTATTTTACTCTAATTTAGATTAAAGTCACTTTGTTAGCTCTTTTTAAAGCTATGGTGCTAGAATGTCAGTTCAATTTCATTATGTAGTTGATACATGTGAAAAATTAAACTACCAATCAGGAGGTCATTATGGCTTTAGATACGGCTAAAAAGCAAGAAATCATTGCTAAATATTCAAGAGGTGAGAACGATACAGGTTCTACAGAGGTTCAAGTTGCGTTAATTACAGAAAGAATTAAGTACTTAACAGAGCATCTTAAAACAAATAAAAAAGATCACTCTTCAAGACTAGGTCTTCTTAAACTTGTTGGTCAAAGAAGAAGACTAATGAGATACTTAAGAAAAGTAGATCTTGGTAGATGGAATGCTATTAAAACTGATATGGGTATCAGAAACTAGTACTTTTTCCTCTTGTATGGCACAAGATTCTTTCTTGTGCCACCTTTTTTATAAAAAAACCTTCCACAAATAAATTCCAAAATCCTTTTTAAATTACCGTAAAATAGTACTTTCAAGCAACTATAAGTATATTTATTTAATATAGTTTAGTCTATGTAACTAAACTATATTTAGTCTAAAAAATTAGACTAACCTTGACAAGATAGACTCAATGATGTATAATTTTGCAAATCTTGAGAATACTTATGTTATTTACAAGATAAAGACTAATGAGGAGTAATATCTATATGAGCGATAAGAACGAAAATTCTAATGTTGATACTGGAGTGGAAACAGAAGTAGAAACTCCTGAAACTGATGAAGTTTTAGAGAATGAAGAGCCAGA
>CACVAR010000199.1 GCA_902727905.1 uncultured Sulfurovum sp.
TAATCCTTTAAATGAAAAAGTTTATGAATTGGTTTTACCCTCTTATGATGTGAAAGTTAAACAGATTGATGAAGCTTCATTGTTAGATAAAGAAGATTATCCAGCTAAATCAGAAGGAATAGATTGGAGTTTTTGGTCTTGGATTTTCTCTTATGTATTGGTTTTTATAGCAGGACTTTTAATGCCAAGAGATATTTTTAGAGCAAAAAAGATAGTTGAAAAAAATGATGAAGATCTTTTAAAAAGTAAAATTGCTAAGGCGAAAACACATAAAGAGTTGTTACAAACTTTGCTATTAGAGAATGATAAGCACTTTTCTAAAAGCATAAAAGCTTTAGAGGCTGTTGTGTATAATGGTGAGCAAAAATCTCTTTCTCAAATAAAGAAAAATATGGAGTATAGAAGCTAAATGTCACAAGGAACCATGAGCGTTAGCTCTTTAAATACCAAAATAAAATCTCTACTTGAAACAACTTTTATGCATATTTTAGTAGAGGGTGAAGTCTCTTCTGTTACCTATCATAACTCTGGGCATGTTTATTTTTCTATAAAAGACAAAGAGTCTAGTATAAAGTGTGTGATGTTTCGTTCCAATGCTAATAAAATGAAGTTTCGTTTAGAGCGTGGACAGCATGTGGTGGTTAATGGGTCAGTTTCTGTTTATACCCCTCGTGGAGAGTATCAGCTTATGACAGTTTCAGTTGAGCCTTTTGGTCAAGGAGCTTTGGCTTTAGCCTATGATCAGCTCAAAGAGAAGTTAGAGAAAAAAGGTTATTTTAAACAAGATAGAAAAAAGTCTCAACCTAAATACATTAAAAAAGTAGCACTGGTTACAGCCTCTAAAAGTGCAGCTTTACAAGATATGCTTAAAATTATAGAGAAACGTTGGGCATTACTTGAAGTAGTGGTTATAGATACCTTGGTTCAAGGTGAAAGAGCAGCAGCACAAATTGCAGAGGCTTTAGCTTATGCTGATACTTTAGAATGTGATGCCATCGTTGTAGGACGTGGTGGTGGAAGTAAAGAAGACTTATGGGCATTTAATGAAGAAGTTGTTGCTGATGCTATATATACTTTAAATACTTTTGTGGTCTCAGCAGTTGGGCATGAGGTAGATGTACAGATTTCTGATTTTGTAGCAGATTTACGCGCACCAACACCAAGTGCTGCTATGGAGATGATATTACCTGACCAAAATGAGATACTTTATACTTTGTCTGAAATGCAAGAGCGTTATAACAGAGTAATGCAACAACTTCTAGGAACAAAAGAGCAGAAGTTAAAAGCATTTTCACAAGAGTTTCAACGTCATTCAGTTTCACGAAAAATTGCCATGATGGAAAAAGAGTTTGAGAATTTAGAAGATGAGTTTAAACGTGTTATGCAGTATCAGATGACACAGTATGAAAACAAAGTAGATCCTTTAGAAAGTGGGTTAAAAGAGAAATTAGACTATGCTTTGCAACTTAGAAGCACACAACTTAGAACTTTGGAAGAGAAGTTAAAACTTTATAACCCTAAAGTAAAGCAAAAAGAGGGCTGGGCTGAAGTGCTAATGGCTGGTAAACGTGTTGATTTATCATCAGTTAATAAAGATGATAAGTTTGTAATTACAGATACAAAGACAAAACTAGAAGTTCTTTGTACAAATAAAGAAAAGATTTAAAAGTGAAAAGAATTATGGATAATATGTTTTGGATATTAACAGCGCTAATGGGAATTTATTTTCTCTATTCTAAAGGTTATATATTGACGAATTTTGAATCAGTTTCAGCAAAAACTGCTTACGAAATGATTGAAAATGACGATGAGAGTAATTTAACTGTTTTAGATGTTCGTACACCTGAAGAGTTTAAAACAGATGGAATAATTGCTGGGGCTAAACTCATTCCTGTTGATGAACTAAATCGGAACTTGGACATGTTAAACAAGTCTAAAAAAGTTTTGGTTTATTGTCGTAGTGGAAGTCGTTCGGTGTATGCTTCACGTATTTTAGAAAAGAATGGTTTTGTTCCACTAAATTTAAGTGGGGGTATCAATGCCTGGAAATCAGAAAAACTGCCTGTTCAATAGGAAAATACAATGAAACAAGTTACATTAAGAGAATATGCGAAACTTCATAAATTGAGTTATTTTAATGTTATGAAGATGGTTCGTGGAAAAGAAGTTAAAAGTGTTACTGTTGAAGAGAATGGAAAAGAAGTACAGTATGTTCTTATAGAAGAGGAACAAGAGAAAAGTGTTTCTAAAAAAATTGAAGAAAGTACTTCTTCACAAATGAGCCTAGAAGAAGAGAATGCTTTTTTAAAAAAAGAGGTAAAACGACTTAAGGTTGAACTAGAGAAGTGCAATAAACGTACACTTTTAGCATTATAGCTATATCTATTACTTTTTGATATAATACGCTTATATTTATAATAAGGATAAGTAATGGAAAAAGAAAGAAGTTTTATCGGGTCAATGTTTAAGTGGATGTTCATTTTGTTTAATCTATTTATGTTGGCATTAGTATACATGAGTCAAACAAGTACAGATGAGTCAAGTGCTTTAGTAACTTTTGGTGCTGGATTAGGAATAGCAATGTTAGCTGGTATGTGGTTAATGGGTGCTATTGTACTTGGTTGGTTTACGTATATTACAAGAGTTAAAGATTAGTAAATGTAGAAGGTTTAAACTAAAACCTTCGCTAATTTTTGATACTCTTCACATTCATTTATAAGGTCTTCATGTTGACCTCTACAAACAATCTCCCCCTCTTTAAAGACTAAAATTGCATCAGAGTTTTCTATGGTACTTAAACGATGTGCTACGGTAATGGTTATCATTTCATCTTTTAATGCTTCCAGTGCTTTTTGAATTAGGGCTTCACTTTTGTTGTCTAAAGCAGAAGTCGCTTCATCAAGTATCAGTACATCAGGTTCTTTATATAAGGCACGTGCCAGTGCTATTCTTTGTCTTTGTCCACCTGAGAGGTTATTTCCATTTTCTGTTAACATTGTATCTATGCCATTGTCTAGCGCTTCAATGAATTCTAAAGCATGTGCTTTTTTTAATGCTTCTTTTACTCTTTCACTTGAAAACTCTTGACCGTAAGCAACATTTTGAGCGATGGTATCGTTAAAAATATAAATGCGTTGGGTTACGTAGGCTACTTTTCTATGGAGTGAGTCTAGGGTTAACTCTTTTGTATTGTATTGCTCATTGATAATAATTTCCCCTTCGCTTGGGTCATAGAATCGAACCAAGAGATTGACAAGCGAAGATTTCCCAGCACCAGAGTCACCTACTAGGGCAATGCTTTCACCTCTGTCTACACCAACAGAGATATTCTTTAAGGCTGATTTATCATCATAGTTTAACGAAGTATGCATTACAGATAAGTGTTTAATTCTCTCGTTTAGTTCAGTTTTACCAGATTGAATAGTTGGTTGGGTATTGAGAAGTTCAAACATACGTTCGTTCGCAACAACTGCATCTTGTGCTTGATTATAGAGATTGGAAATACGCTTTATGGGCGTATAGAGCATAAAGAGTGCAGCTGAAAAAGCAAAGAAAGCACCAACAGTCATACGACCCTCTATAACTTCAGTACCCCCAATAAATATAACCACACCAATAGCAATTGAACCCAGTATCTCCATGACAGGTGAGGTTAGAGCAGCAACTTTCACTTGTTTGAGTAGGTATTTAAATACATTATGGTTTTCATCAGCAAACTTTTTACTTTCAAGTTTCTGGCTTGAGTTAGATTTTATGACTTCAATGTTTGAGAAAATCTCACCTAAACGTGATGTCATGTCTGAAGTACTCTCTTGAGAAAGTTTAGAATAACGTTTCATTTTTTTTGCCAAAATACTTAGAGGATAGAGTGCTAAAGGCATAATAATAAGAAAATAAAAAGCAAGTTTAGGACTTTCATAAATGACATAACCTGTTAGGGCTACTATGGTTAAAGATTCTCGAATGAAATCTGGAATAATTTTGGTTACAACATTTTGTATACGGGCAATGTCATTGGTTACACGAGATAAAATCTCACCAGTATGCATTTTTTGAAAGAAGCTAATGTCTTGGTAGGTAAGGTGGGTTACGAGATTATCACGTAGTTTTCTTACGACATCAAGTCCTATAAAAGACATGTAGTAAGTTTGGATGTATTGACCAATACCTTTGAGTGAAAAGACAGCAATGATAATAAAAGGCATTAAAATAAGCATGTCGCTGTCTTTTGCAACAAAAATATCGTCAAGTAAGGGTTTAATCATTTGAGCTGTTCCCATGGTTCCAATGGCAACAGCTAGCATTCCTAAAATAGCAAAGAAAAATTGACGTTTGTAGTCAATAAGATAAGGGAGATATTGTTTAAATAGATTTTTCATTTTTTTCTTTTAGTAAGATGTAAATGATATGGTAGGGGAATAAGGCTTAAACCTTCTCCCATAACGTACCATTGGCTGTATCCATAATGCTAATACCCATAGCAGAGATTTCATCACGAATGGCATCTGACTTATCATACTCTTTGGCTTTTTTAGCTTCGTTTCTTGCAACGATTAGTGATTCTATTTTTTCTTTAGTCTCTTCGTCAATGCCTATCTGAAAATAAGAGAAAGGCTCTTTCCCTCCAAAACCTAAAAGTTCATCTATAAACTCTATGTTAGCTAAGGTCTCTTTTTTGAGTCCTTTGTCTTTTGGATTTTCGTCAAATTTATCATTGGCTTCAGATATCATCTCTTCAATGGTTGCTAATGCCACAGAAATATTTAAGTCATCAGACATAGCAGCCATAATGGCTTTTTGAAAAGTAATATTAGGTTTAGAAGCTTTAGTAGGTGTCACACGTTTTTTAAGTCTATACAATTTATCTAAACGCTTTTTAGAGTTAAGTAAATCTTCTTCATTAAAGTTGAAGTCATTTCTGTAATGAATAGAGATAAGGTAGTTTCGTAAAATCTCTCCATCATAAATTTTAAGGGCATCTTTAATGAAAAAACTATTCCCTAGAGACTTAGACATTTTTTCACCGTCAATGTTTACAAAACCATTATGCATCCAGTACTTTGAAAGTTCATGACCTGTTGAACAACGGCTTTGAGCTGCTTCATTTTCATGGTGAGGAAAGAGAAGGTCGGCTCCTCCTCCATGAATGTCAATGCTGTATTCATCATTACTATGGGTATGGGCAAAATGTTTTTCTATCATGGCAGAACACTCCAAGTGCCAACCTGGACGACCTTTGGAAAATGAAGTTTCAAAACAGATGTCTTCATCTGAACCACAAGCCTTCCAAAGAGCAAAATCTTTAGGGTTTCTTTTTTCAGCATTATGTTCGACACGGCTTTGGTTGTCTTCATCATCAACTACTTGATGAGAGATAGCACCGTATTTTTCATCTTTAGAAGTGTCGAAGTAAACATCGCGAGAATTCACAACATAGGCAATGTCTTTTTCTATAAGTCCTTGAATCATAGTTTCCATGGCTTCTAAAGATTCCGTTGCTTTTGGTTCTATGTCGGCATCACTTACCCCTAAAGCACGCATCTCTTTTTTATAGACATCAATGTAGTGTGTGGTAATCTCTTCTAA
>CACVAR010000200.1 GCA_902727905.1 uncultured Sulfurovum sp.
TTAGGTCTTTATATGTCAAAGTTAATTATTGAAAAAAAATGTAAGGGAAAAATATCGGTTGAGAATGGCTTAGAAGGAGCTATTTTTAGCATCTCTTTAGATTTAGCATAAATTTTAATGCCTTAATTTTTACGCATTCCCTTTTCCTTACATTATTTTTTATTATCATGTTTTTATAAAAAGACTCAATAGAGTTTTGAGGAGTGTAATAATATGATAGAAAAAAATGAAGATGAGGTAGGAGAAAAAGCTTTTTTTGACATAGATGGCAAAGAAGTTTCTCTTGAAAAACTTATAGCCACTTATAAAAAATCAAAAAGTGATAAAAAATCTAAAAAAGAATTTAAAAATAAGACGATGCGTAAACGTCAGCATGAACAAGCATTGAAGCCTTATCAAGCAGAACTTATTAAATTACAGAATCATTTAGAAGCAACTGGTCAAAAGATGATTATACTTTTTGAAGGGCGTGACGCTGCTGGAAAAGGTGGAACCATCAGAAGAGTAACACGTTATATGAATGAAAAACATTATAGAGTTGTTGCTTTAGGTAAGCCTACTGAAGAACAAAAAACACAATGGTTTTATCAGAAATACATACAGCATTTTCCTCAAGGTGGTGAGATAGTGCTGTTTGATAGATCTTGGTATAACCGTGCTATGGTAGAGTCTGTTTTTAACTTTTGTACACAAAAAGAGTATGATGACTTTATGAAAGGGGTAAAAGGTTTTGAAAAAGACTTGGTACGTCAAGGGACGATTATGATTAAACTTTATTTTTCTGTCACCAAAGATGAACAAGCTACGCGTTTTGAAAGAAGAAAGACAGACCCTTTACGTCAATGGAAGTTAAGTGAAATTGACATGCAAGCCCAAGAGAGATGGGATGATTTCACCAGTACAAAGTATAAAATGATAAAACAAACACATTCCCATACAGCACCATGGACAGTTGTTCGTTCAAATGATAAACAGGCTGCTAGAATGGAAGCACTAAAAGTGATTTTAAATTCTGTAGACTATGAGGGAAGAGATGCAGAACTGGACTATGCTCTTGACCCTGCTGTGGTTATTTCAGGAGCAAGAGAGATAGAGATAATGGAAGCACAACGTACTAAAAATGGTAAATTCATAGGATAAGGAGTATTGATGGGGAAAGAAATTACAGATAACGAACCAACACCTAAAGATAGGCAAGAAAATAAGGTTATCAAAGATTCTTTAGAAGAAGAGCTTAAAGATAAGAAGAAGTCAAAAGCTCAAAAAGAGAAATCTAAAGTTGGTAAAGTTCAGATTTGGGTGAAACAAGAGAAAATTGATTATGAAAAAGAGTTAATTAAACTGCAAGTTGAACTTCTGAAACTGCAAAACCATGTGAAAGAGACTGGTCAAAAGATTTTAATGATTTTTGAAGGTCGTGATGCAGCTGGTAAGGGTGGAACAATTAAGCGAATTACAGAACATTTGAATCCAAGAGGTGCGAGAGTCGTTGCACTTGAAAAACCAAGTGACAAAGAGTCTTCACAGTGGTACTTTCAACGTTATGTGACCCATCTTCCATCAGCTGGTGAAATTGTTCTTTTTGATAGGTCATGGTATAACCGTTCTATGGTTGAACCAGTTATGGGCTTTTGTACCGAGAGAGAACATCATAAGTTTTTAAAAGATGCGCCTAAATTTGAGAAGATGATTGTGGATGAAGATATTCAGATATTTAAGTTCTATTTCTCTGTTTCTAAAAAGGAACAGGCTAAACGATTTAAATCAAGAGAGACGGATCCTTTGAAACAGTATAAACTCTCTCCTGTAGACAAAGAATCACAACGTCTTTGGGATGAGTATTCGTTAGTAAAGTTTATGATGCTAAGTGCAACACATACGAATACTGCTCCTTGGACGATTGTGAAAAGTGATGACAAGAAAAAAGCAAGAATTAATGCCATAAAACATATACTTAATTTTGTAGATTATCCAGACAAGATAGATGCAAAAGAGATAGTAGTAGATGAGAATATCATTGTTTATGGTAGAGATGAAGCAATAGCAATGGAAAAAATGTTTAAATTTTCTGTAAAATAACCCAATTTAAAATAAGGAACTAAAAATGGCAAAAGATGATAAAAAACTAGAAAAAGAAGCAAAAAAGTTAGAGAAAAAAGAGGCTGAGAAATTAGCTAAAAAAGCGTCTAAAAAATCAGATGAAAAATTAGATAAAAAAGTTGATGAAAAAAAGAAAGATAAAAAGAAAAAAGTTAAAAAAGATGACGCAGTAGAGACAGTAAAAAAGAAAAAAGAGAAGACGAAAAAAGAGTCTAAAAAAGATGATAGTGACAAGAAGAAAAAGGCTAAAAAGAAAAAGGTTAAAAAGTAAACAATTTTAAACAAATTATATTAACCTTTCATTAATAGTTGTTTCACTACAATTAAATAATGAAATCTATCTCCAAAATTTATTTTGCTATTAGCTTTATTGTTCTATTTGTCCTCTTGGGTTCAATTCTTTTTTTTAAAGAAGAGACCAAGCGTGATAATCTACAAGAAGTAAGAAAGTTTGTAGTGGAAGATTTTGAAGAGGTACTTGCTTTTGAAAAAGCAAACCTTTTAACCTTTGCTTTGGCACTTGCTGAAGATGGTGCTTTAAAACAGGCGCTCATAGACGATGATGAAGATGAGGGCTATAGACTTCTTGACAGCATTGCTGAACGCTTTACTCAAAATACCCATTTAAAAAAACTTCGTTTACAAATACTTAATAATGACTTTCACATCTTTGCACAAAATTGGAAAAAAACTTCTATGGGACAACCCATATCATGGTTTAGAAAAGATCTTGAGAAATTAAGAGACATTAAAAAGCCAAAGGTTGGATTAGAGACTGGTCGACGTTTGACTTTTAAAGCGACGATACCTATTATGTATGGTGAAAAGTATTTAGGGTACTTGGAAGTTATTAAATTTATTGATGAGTTTGCAGAGAAGTTACGTCAAAGAGGAATGGAAGTATTTGCCTTGATGGATGAGAAGCATATTATTAAAGATGACTCATTAATGGAAAAGTTTCCTCGTTTTAAAGGTTATGTCATCGCCAATGAAAATTACAACTCAAAGTTATTAGCAAAGGCAAATAAATTCTCTTGGAATAAGTTAGTAGAGGTAAGTTATTATAAATATGAGGGTATGTTGTTTATGTTAAAGACCATGCTCAATGGAGAAGGTAAAGAGATAGGGCAATACCTCATAGTGCTACCTAAAAATACTTTGCTTAAGTATCAAAAGTCCCGACAAAATATTTCACTTTTGACCCGTTTTTCGGATGAAGACATACATAATTTTGTAAAGCGATGGGAGGAACCTTCTGGTGCTTACCAAAATGTTCATGACCGAGATATGATTGAACTTCTACCTCGACTTTTTGAATCAGACAAAACCCAATTAAAAAAATTAGTGCGAACACGCTTAGAGGATTATACAAAAGAAGAGTTGATTAATATTATTTTAGAAAAAACACATAAAACAAAAAAGAGTGGAGAGATAAGATGAAAATATTTATTTTAGAAGATGAAAAGATATTAGGTGTTTCCATGCAAGAGTTTTTAACAGATATTGGTTATGAAGTGACACACATGGTTAATTCTGAAAGTGCCTTTGATTCCATTTATCATAAGGCTTATGATTTACTTTTACTGGATGTAAATGTTCATGGAAAGTTAAATGGCTTTGAGTTACTTGCTGCACTTAGAAAAGAGAAGATAGAGACCCCTGCCATATTTATTACCTCATTAAATAATATTGAAGATTTAACTGAAGGCTATACCTCTGGTTGCTGTGACTATATTCGTAAACCTTTTGAATTAGCAGAATTAAAACTTAGGGTGGAACAGGTTATTAAGACACAATGTTTTGCTTCGTCTGAACATATTATTCAACTCTCTTTTGATTATAAGTACGATACTAAGAAAATGCAACTTACCTTAGATGATGAGGTTATATTACTTTCAAAGACAGAGACAAAGCTTTTAGAATTACTCATTAAAAACAGAGGCTCTGTGGTGACCTATGAGATGTTTTGGGAAGAGGTATGGGGTGAGTGGATAGAACCTACTAATATTCGTGTACAAGTAGGAAGTTTACGAAAAAAGCTTGCCAATGACTTTATAAAAAATGCACGTGGGGTAGGGTATAGCATTGACCTTTGATTCTGAAAGTTTTGCTAAAAAATATGCGACGAAATATACGCTGGTATTAGCTGTTATACTTATTGTACCTCTAATATTTTATTTGGTTTTACTTTTACAGATAGATAAAGCTAAAACTGAACTGGCATTGGAGACCCAAGTTCATCGTGTTATTCTTTCAATGGATAAGTACGATAATTCAGGGGTGTATACTTTTCCTCGTTATAAAGAGTTTGATACAGCACTTTTTAGCAAAGAGTATGAGACAATATTTTCTACTTTAGATTTTGAGCCTTCTTCTTATGGTACTGGATTTTACTCTGATAAAGGTAATTATTATAGGATATACCCTTTAAAGGATGGACACTATTTTAATGCAAAATACTTGTTAGTCTCAACAGTACATAGAGCAAATGAGATATATCTCTTAGCATTTTTTGCCATACTTCTAATCTTAGTAACGCTGTTTATTTTTTCTTTTCAACTTTTTAAAAATTTTTCGCGTCCTTTTCAAGAGATTAATCATAGATTAGACAACTTCATTAAAGATTCAATGCATGAGATTAATACGCCTTTGAGTATTATTAATATTAATTCAGACCTATTTGCCAATAAATATGGAGACAACAAATACTTACAACGCATTAAATCAGCATCAAGAACATTGGCTACTATTTATGATGATATGGACTACTTAATTAAGCAAGGTAGAGTTGAACATAAAATCAAAGAGATTAATGTATCTGAATTCATAAAAAATAGAGTAGATTATTTTAAAGGCATTGCAAACCTAAAAAATATACATATAGAAACAGATATTACTTCTTTACTCATGTACCATTTTTCTAAGACTAAACTTCAGCGTATCGTTGACAATACTATTTCCAATGCGATTAAATACAGTCATGATGATGAGACGGTAAAAGTTAGAGTTTATAATGAGCATGAACAGATTATTTTTTCAGTAGAAGACTTTGGTGTTGGTATTGACAATGTCGAAGAAATTTTTTCACGTTACTATAGAGAAAATCAAACCAAAGGGGGATTTGGCATTGGTTTAAATATTGTGAAAGACATTATTGATGAAGAGGGCATTGGATTAGAGGTTAATTCAAAAATTGCTGAAGGTACAATTTTTATTTATACTTTCCCTATTCAATAAAACTTATCAAAAGAAGTAAAATAATTAAAAATTATATATTAAAATATATAAATATAATTTTTTTTAATAAAAATACTCATAATATAGAACATTTTTACACTATTTTTACACTTCTTCGTTATTATACACCTCGAAAAAAGATGTAAGGAGTTTAGATGAACAAAAGTATTAGACCATTTGCTTTTCTTTCTTTTGCACTACTGGCTGTAACAGCTGT
>CACVAR010000201.1 GCA_902727905.1 uncultured Sulfurovum sp.
CTCTCTCCAAATATCTTGAATAAACATTTTACTTTCTTCCCTCTGCAACATAATTGCTAAATCACTAGCACTATTTTCTTTTTTATATTTATTTATCCATTCAACTACATTTGGAAATATAGATTTCAATGAATTAATTTTATCACCATTAGTTTTATTACTAAATAATAACTCAATTGTCATTTGTTTTGCCTCTTTTCTGCTCTCTAATCCAATTTCTTCTTGCATATATGTATACAGTTCACCAGAATAAGAAAGTGCTTTAAATAGCCTTACATCATCTCCAGTAACATCTGCTGGTAATATGTGTGATAGTATAGCAAATTGTGAATTACATAAATCTAGTGACACCAAATCATTTGATTCTGTAATCTCATTCATTAACTCCCCACATAAATTGGTTATATTAGTATCTAATCGGTTGTTTGTTGGATTTGTAGATGCATACCAATATCTTTTATCAATCTTATTAATTGAATCGCTGTAAGAGGCTAATATGTAATCTCTCTTCATATTTATAAATACATTAGCATCCATTATGTAATACCTACTTTTATCTTGTATTAATGTTAATCCCTTTTCTTTTGCTTTTTTAATTGCATTCTCAGTTGAGCTCCAATAGTTCATTTCAAAGTTATCATTTTTTAAACATACTTTAAAATTATTATCTTCAATATCTTCATTAGTTCTAAAATTAGAAATAGATAAATTATCCATTCTTTCTTTAGTCATTTCCTTTAGTTTTTTAGTATTAATTTCTAAAGATTCAATGTCTGTAATAAATGACCTTCTAACCCAGTTGTAGTCTACGTTTGCTTTAAAAAGTTCCCTATTATAGGATACAGTTACATAATTAGATATAGAGCATAAATCAGTAATAAATCTATTATTAATTTTGTAACATAAAGATTTACCTTTTGTATTACTATTTAAATTAAATTTATAAATATTATCACATACGATTATATTGTTGTTTAATAAGTAATCAACTGTTGTTTTATATTTTTTACTTAATATAGTTTTTAGATAACTTGAAGGTAATTCAACAAATGAATAAAAGTTTTTATTTTCATCATTAGATTTATTTCTAATTATAGAAATTAATTGATAACACTTCTTTTCTTGGATTGAAGTTAATTTCAATGATTTTATTTCTTCAACAATTTGTTTTGGTAATAAAGTAATTTTGTTTTGCTTGATTTTCATATTCTACTTTTTATTTATTCTACTTTTTTTCCTGGAGTAGAACCTAGGGTAATTACTCCCTAGGAACCAGAGAATATTCATTAAGAATATTACTTGTTATGTAAATAAATATATAGAAAAATTCATTTCTCACATTTATTTGATAAAACTTATAAAATAATTATTAAGAAATCAAGTGTAAATCAATAATTATTTTTTGTTAATACAAATATACAACTTTTATTTTAAATATTAAGGGTAAATTTAATAAATTATTTATCTGTAATTTTATATAGCTACATCCATTGGTATCATTGGGTTTGCTTTAAAAAGTTCCCTATTATAGGATACAACTACATATACATAATATAAACATAATCTATACATAAAATCTCATAAATAAAATGTTCCAATATAAGAGGGTAATAAAGAAATAGATATTAATTTGTAATACCTAACAAGCCAATAACAAATTAATTCTTAATTACCTTTTATTTAAACCTTCAATTGTTTAATATTAATTTGTAATACATAACACAGCAAATAAATAAAATATGATTGAAGTTAAAAAAGGAAGAAAAGCAAGAACATTAAAGATAAATTCTAAAACAAAGATTGGAGTAATATCATATCCCAGCCAAGATTTGTGGATTGATACAGTGCTTCGTTATGATTTTAACACTACAGAAGAAGTATCCAATTTCACAAATAAAATAAATAAAGTAATTAGAGAGCTCTCAAGGGCTTTAAATTCCCCGATGAATGCTTGCATATCTACAAGTGATTTAACACAAATAGCGTTAGAAAGAACAAAGCTAAATAAGATTAAATTAAGTGCTACCATCTATTTCCCAAAAGAATTTGAAAACATATATGATTTAGATTTAGAATTAATCAAAAAATATTTAGATAAATTAAATGAAATTACTTTATAAACTTTTTTTATTACTATTTATAAACAAAAACAAATGGTTACAATAGAAGAAATATATTATTATTTATCATTCCATCACCTAAATGATGACGTTAAACAAGATTTAGCAATTAAACTGTGGGAGAATAGAAATAAATATAACCCAGAAATAGCAAAAGCATCTACTTGGGTTTCTGCTGCAGTTAAGAATCATTTAATTTCTATTTCAAGAACAACGGATTTCAAAGAAAATAACAAAACAAGTAACTTTTCTAAATTTATAAAAGAAGATAATGAAAACTTCGAGTATAATTTATTAGATGAAATACTCACTTCTAACGAGTTTAATCCAGAAAATGAATATAGTAGACAAGAAAGAAAAGAATATTGCTTAGAGTTGATAAAAAACCTATCAAACGATATACAAAAGATTGTTTATATGTACTCAGAAGGATTTACATTTGATGAGATTGGTTTAAAATTAAATATAGGCAAGAGCACGGTATATAAACACTATCAAAATGCTATTTCAGAATTAAGGTTGGGTACTTATAAAGTTTATCATTTAGTAAACACCCAAACGAAAGAAAAATATAAAGTTAAATCATTTAAACAAGCATCTAATATAGTTGGTTGCAGTGGTCAATCTGTTAGTAATGCATACAAACAAAATTCTTTATTAAAAAAAATATGGAGAATAAGTTGATTTAATAGAATTACTAACTATTTATATAACATATGAAAAAATTAGAAAACAAATATATAAATGAAGCATATGCTTACTTGGAGAAGTGGGCACCATTTTTCACTTTAGACGAAGATGATAAACAAGATATTATATTTAAGTTTTACAAATATTATAAACCAGGTAAAACTCCAGTGAATGGTTTCGTTAATATGTTATGCAAACAACTTAAACAAGAGAAGTATTTTAAGCAAGGTAAAAAAAGAAAACACAATGGAACCAATTCAATTGACGCAAATGAAACAACAGATTGGATTAATTATTTAATTGATGATGGGGTTTTTAAAATTGATGAAGAAGAGTTATTGAACGAAAGAAAAGTGTTAATACAATATTATATGAGCGTACTAACTGATAAAGAGAAATTAATGATTGATAAATACTATTTACAAGGCTTCAATCAAAATGAATTAGCTGTTGAATATGGTTGCACAAGTCAAAATATTAGTGAGATAATAAGGAAAGGAATAAAAAAAATTAAAAATAATATTAAATAAAACGAATTTTACTTTTTTTAATACTATTTATTATTAAACAAACAAAGATATGAACAATTTTCTAAAATTAGAAACAACAAAACTAGGTACAGCTGCAGAAGATATGGTTGGAAGCGAATTTATTATTTCAAAAGGATATATGCCATTTAATCCAGCAGTTAGTTGTTCACACCCAATTGACTTTATTGCAATGTCTGGAGCTTCAAAATTTAACTTAGATGTTAAAGCTAAAAGTAGAATGGTATACCTACCATATACTGGAATTGATTTAAAAGATTATAATGAATATAAAACATATACTGAGCCAACATATCTTTTGTTTGTTGACCCATCATCATCATCAGTATATGGACAATGGCTTAGTAGGCTTGATAAACATCCATCTAAGATATATGGTGGTGGTAATATGGAAGAAGTAATAGTGTGGCCCGTAAGTGGAATGACACATTACAGAGATTTAACAACAGAAGAAACAAAAACATTAAAACAATATGAAAACTCAAACTACAGATAATTTAACTCCAAGAGAATTGTACAGCAGATTGCAAAAACTAAATAACAAAATAGAAAATTTAATAATTAAAAATGAAAAAGCCAGATATGAGGAAGCTAATCGAAAATTGGGAGAAATCAAAAAAGCTTAAACAATTTAAAGATGAGCTAGAAAGATTGAGAAACACCTTCTTTCAAATAAATGATAATATTATGAATGAAGAGTTAACAACAGAAGAGTTTGAAGAAATGATTGATATACTAATTGAATCTTATTTGGATAAAAAATTAATGTTTGAAGAAATAAATGACCTTCAATTACAATCAATTGGTGATAAAGAAGAGATACTAGAAAGGCACAGAATTAATTTAAATATCTGGTATGTATTTCTTTTAAACTTCCACAAAGCAGAAGAATATATTATCTGTAAAAAAATAAAAGATATAATCTTATTAGAGAAAGTAGATTTCTTTGATGTAATAAAAGAGTTTAGATTGGATTTATATAAAGATGAAAACTTCCAACTTCAAATAAATTCACATTACAGAGAATGTGAAAAAAAATTTAAAAAACAAATATGAAAGATATAGATATAGAATGGCTTGAAGTTCTAGGAAAAAGTAATACAAAAGATTTAATTGAAGATGTTCAAGTACATTTATCACTAGATTTATTAGATGTTATTTTAAATTTAACAAATGAAATACCAAATGATTTATCTGAATTAACTGAGAAATATGCAGCAGTGATTATACTATTAGATATAAGAGAAGAGTATGAGCTATGTAATGAGGTTATAGAGTGTTTTATCAGAATAATGAGTTATGACCCTCAAGCAACAGAATCTTTTATTAGAATGCTTCTAAATAAACAAATAGAAATTTTTAAAAACTTAAACAATAATGGATAATTTAGATAAAGCATTAACAGAAATGGTGACACCCAATACAATTTTATATGATGCCATAAATAAAAACTTGGGTTCTTATAATTTGCATAAAAGAGATGAGTTAATTTCTGAAATAGCAATATCTCTTTGCTCGAATAGAAAAAAAATAAATAAGATAATTGAAAAAAAAGAATTCTTATATTACTTTTTAATGATTCTAAGAAATCAAATCAAATCTTCTACTTCAAGTTTTCACAAGAATTGTAGAGAAACTATAACTTCAAACTTTAATGTGGTAGATAAATCATTTGAAACAATAGATGTAAGCAATGAAGATGAAATCGAATATAACCAAATGGTTGAAGGTAAAAGAGAATTAGTTAAAATTGCCAGAGAAAGTGTTAAAGTAAGTTGGTTTGATGCTGAAATATTTAAATTATATTTTGATGAAGGAATGACATATAGAGAAATTGAAGGTGAATGTGGTATAGACCACTGCTTAGCTTGGCATTCAGTTAAATCAACAAAGAAAAAATTAATTAAAAGAATAAAAAATTTAGAAAAAACAAAAAAGTATTAAACATATTTATATACAGATGGAAATAATAATTAAAAGTATACAATACACCGC
Source organism: uncultured Sulfurovum sp. (assembly GCA_902727905.1). Taxonomy (GTDB): domain Bacteria; phylum Campylobacterota; class Campylobacteria; order Campylobacterales; family Sulfurovaceae; genus UBA1140. The sequence continues at coordinate 5,354 of CACVAR010000201.1, forward strand.
AGTTTGGTGGGTAATAATAACGATGATAACTTCATTAATCAATAAATATGACTATCACAAGTTTGATAGATTCCTCTGTATTAAATGTATCTCATTTTGGGGGACGTTAATTCTAACGCAAAATGTATTTATTGCAGCAGTTGCATCGTTATTAGCTTACTGGATAGATAAAATGGATGATAAAAATATAAATTTATAAAACAAAACAATGGAAATTACAAAAGAAGATTATTTAATTTTACAAGAGATATTAAAGTATAAGAAATCAGATGGTAAAAAAACTCACACAATGGAGCAATTCATACAAAGAAATATTGACCCAAAAGTAAAAGTGTGTAACTACTGTCCATCTCAGATTAGATTTGCGTGGAACAGAATTAAAAACTGGTATGCAAAAAACAAAGAAGCTATTGATAATTCTTATAATTCAATAGAAGAAGATAATACAAACAAAACTGCACACTATTGCAAATGTGGTAAAAAAGAATTACCAACTAAAAGAAGTAAATATTGTGATGAATGTCGTATAATAAAAAAATAAATATATTTGTAATATGAAAGAAATATGGAAAGATATAGAAGGGTATGAAGGTTTATACAAAATAAGTAATTTAGGAAACGTTAGAAGCCTTGATAGGGTAGTAACAAAATCTAATAATGTAGTTAATAGACTAAAAGGAAAAATATTAAAACCAGCGAAAAATACTTCTGGTTATTATAATGTTATTATTTATAAAAATTGTAAACCAAAAACATATAGTAACCACCAGTTGGTAGCAATGATGTTTTTGAATCATAAACCAGATGGATTTAATATTGTTGTTGACCACATTGATAATAATAAGTTAAATAATAGATTAGATAACCTTCAATTAATAACTAATAGAGAAAATGTTTCTAAAGAAAGTAGAGGTAAAAGTAAATATACTGGTGTATCTTGGCGTAAAAATAGAAATAAATGGATTTCAACGATATGTATTAATGGTAAAAGAAAACATTTAGGAAGTTTTATTAATGAAATTGATGCACACTACGCATATCAAAATAAATTAAAAATAAATAATTATGAATAATAAACTAACTGATAAACAATCTAGATTTGTTGAAGAATACCTAGTTGATTTAAATGCAACTGCTGCTGCAAAAAGAGCTGGATATTCAAAAAAAACAGCACAACGTATTGGTTCTGAGAACTTGTCAAAACCTCTTATAGCAGCCGCTATTAAAGAAAAGCAAGATGAAGTATCAAAATCTATTGATATAACCAGAGAAGAACTTCTAATGGACCTTAGAATGATTAAGGATGAGAATAAAGGCAAAGCTGAATATCCACCACACGCATTAAAGGCAATTGAGTTGATTACAAGAATGCTTGGATACAATGCAGCAGATAAATCTGAAATAAAAATAAGTGGTGAACAACCTTTATTCTTAGATAATGATGATTAAGAAAATACTTAGCTTTTAACAATATAGAATGTAATTTTAGATATGATGATTAATGGATTTAAATATACAACTGCGATAAAGAAGATTCGTAAGATGAAAGCTAGGATAAAGATTATACCTGGTGGAACTTCTGCTGGTAAAACTTTTTCCATTTTACCTATTCTAATTGATAAAGCAATCAAAAACCCAATGACTGAAATAAGTGTTGTTAGTGAATCATTACCACATCTTAGAAAAGGTGCTATGAAAGATTTTCTAAAAATTATGAAAATGACAAATCGTTTTATTTCAAGTAACTGGAATAAAACAAATTCAATATATACATTCACCAATGGGTCCTATATTGAGTTCTTTTCTGCTGGTGATGCTGAAACATTAAGAGGTGCTAGAAGAAATATACTATATGTTAATGAGTGTAACAACATCAAGAAAGAAGCATACGTTCAACTAGCTATGAGAACTGATGGTGATATATATTTAGATTATAACCCATCACATTTATTTTGGGTTGAAGAGGTTAAAAATGAATTCGAATCTGAGGTATTAAAACTAACATATAAAGATAATGAAGCATTACCAATTAGTGTAATCAATTTCCTTGAATCTAAACGTAAATTAGCAGCTACAAGTGATTATTGGGCTAATTGGTGTAAAGTATACCTTGATGGAGAATTAGGTATGTTAGAAGGCGTTGTATTCAATAACTGGAGTGAGATAAATAAAGTACCAGAAGAAGCAAAGTTAATTGGTGCTGGGTTAGATTTTGGTTATACGAATGACCCATCGAGTTTAACAATGGTTTATAAGTTAGATAATACAATTATATTAGATGAAATAATATATAGAACTGGTTTATTAAATCCAGAAATTTCTAAACTTATAAAAAATAATAATATTAAATGTGAAATAATTGCAGATTCAGCTGAACCAAAATCTATTGCAGAATTAAAAAGATATGGTCATAGGGTAATTGGAGCTAAAAAAGGTAAGGATTCAATTAACTTTGGTATTTCAATCCTCCAAGAGTATGATATACTTATAACAAGAAGGTCTAACAACATTAAAAACGAATTTAATAAGTATAGTTGGAAGAAGGATAGAGAAGGTAATCATCTTAATATTCCAGAGGATTTAAATAATCACGCAATTGATGGTATTAGATATTTAGCTATGGCGAAATTAACAAAGAAAAGAAGTGGAAGAACATTCAAAATAAGATAAAACAAAATATAATAATTAATATTTATAATAAATAAAAAGAAAATATGAAAGCAAAGATAACAATAGAAATTGATGATGAAATAATTGAAATGGAATTACCTCAATCTTGGGATGATGTAACCATTGATGATTACACTAAAATAACTAAAGTAACTGCAGATGGTAAACAAGATAATCAAATACTAATTGATATGATTCATTCTATTACTGATGTTGATAAAGAAATACTTTGGCAAATGCCAGTAACATCATTCAACCAAATAGCTGAATTATTTGAGTTCACATTAATACCAATTGAAAATAAACAAATAGATTCAATTGAAATAGAAAACGAAACCTATTGGTTAAAGAAAGATTTTAAAGAGCTTACAGTTGGTGAATCTGCTTCTATTGATTTGTTACTTAAAGATAATGAAGGGAAACTTGATGGTGCTATGGCTAAATTGCTTTGTGTATTCTTGAGAAAGAAAAAAGAAAATGGTAAACTAGAATCATTCAAAAGTTCTTTTATGGATAGAGAAGAACTATTTAAAACTGTTAAAATTTCAGATGTTAATAATTTATTTATTTTTTTTTCAACTGGAAGGACTTCATAAATAAAAGTTATGTTGGATTGTTCGGTAAACCTAAAAAGGAAAAAAAGAAAAAAGTAGATAGGTTTGCTGATTTAAATGGTCCAACCAAAATGGATGAGAAATTTAACTGGCACAACATCATTTATAAGCTCATCACTGAACTTAATACAACAGAGAAGAAAGTATATAAAATGAATTACATAAGCTGCTTAAACTGGCTGTCATTTTTTAAAAATAGAGATGAAGTAAAAGAAGCACAAAGAAAAAATAATAAATAATGGCAATAACAAAAATTATAACAATCAATCAGATAATACAAATGTTTACTGATTTTCAAGAGAAACACATCCAACTTCAATCTATTGGGTATGGACCAACTTATAATATATCTACTACAACTTCTGTAGAGTATCCATTGCTTTGGATAACACATAAGAACACAAGTAGGTTCGAATTAAAGAATAGAAATATAACACCAGTATTATCATTAACATTTATAATATTAGACATTATTAATGACCAGAATGATTCAAAAGTTATTAATGGTATTGATTCATCTAATGAGCAAGAAGTTACTTCTGATACATATCAAATTGCTCAAGATTTAGTTTCTTATATTTCAACAGAACTTACAAAGTATGGTGTTAAAATAAGAGAAGATTTTGGTGCAACACTAGAACCAGTGTATAATGAAACAGAAGATAAAGCTAGTGGATGGATGATTGATATTGATTTACAATTAGTACACAGCAACTGTATATACCCAACTAAATTATAATGAGTAATAATATATTAAATAAATCTGACCAAAGAACTTTCGGTGATGCTTACATTAAAGAATTGATTAAAGTAATCAGAGCTGAGGGTAAAGATAGTTCTGGTAAATTAGTTAGGTCAATTGATTATAGATTAAAAGATACAGTACGTGATATTTCAATCTTAATAGAAAGTGAAAAGTATTTAAATTATATTGATGAGGGAAGAAAACCTGGTACTTATCCTAATATTTCTGATTTAAAGAAATGGGCAAGTGTTAACAATATTTCACAAGATGCCGTATTCCCAATTGCTAAAAGTATATATGAGTTTGGAATTAAACCAACCAATATATTTAACAGAACTGAAACAAACGTATTAAATGGTAGAGCATTTGATGAGCTAGAAGATAACATAGCAGATAACATAGAAGAAGATTTATTCAACAACTTTAATAACTAAAACAAAATGGCAATAACTGGACTAACAACACCACACACATATTCATCTGCATATTCTTATATGCCAGTGAGATTTGTAAGTGATAACGTTAACACATTAACAAATTTCGATTACCTTGTAAACATTACTTACGATAGAGTAGGAGTATCTTCTTCACTTGTTGTAGGTATTGGTGGAACAATTGGTACCCAACTTACATTAACACAAACACATAATTTTGAAATAGGAGATAAAGTATTATTAGATGATGCTTCTGATGATTATACTGGAATATATACTGTATTAGATATAGTTTCAACTACAGTGGTTATAATCAACCTTAAAGAAACTTCACCAATGATTGGTCCAAGTACTTTAAGTAAAACAATTCCTTATAAGAATCTACCAGATTTAGATAAAGAATCTAAGATTACAATCCACAATTCAATTAAAGATTTTGTAACACAGAACCTTGAAGATGTTAATGAAATATTTGAAGGTCCAGATACTGTATTTGATTATGACATTCAACTTGGTGAGCAATATACTTATCATTATCCATTCGTAGATAACTACGCTGGAAGTACTGGTGTTGGTTTTAATAATACTGGATTAACTGCTGCAGACTTAGCATTTAAAGTTGGTGATAGAGTTGAAATAGTACAAGATATTACTGAGTGGAAGTTCCAATCAACTTTCTTACCTTCTGGTTCAATCAATCAATTAGGTTTAATTGGTACCACTCAAAATGATTTTGGTATAGGTATTCCAGTAACTGTTACTGGGCAAATAGCTGAGCCATCTTATAACGGTTCAACTGTAGTTGCTGATTTAGTTAATAGCACAAGAATAACTGTAGCTAAACAATGGATAACAGATACAACTGATGCTGGTTCTATCTTTGGTTATCCTAGACCAACATATAATACAATAGCAACTATTACAGATATTTATGATACTGTTGGATTTGGTGTTGTAGTTGAAACAGATATTACTTGGGCTGGTAGTTCACTTCCAATCGGAGGTAAAATGTATTATGCTGATGGTAGAACAACAAAAGATATTACTGTAACTGGAGTAACTGGAATGAGTGCATATAATTCATACACTGATTTAATTGGTTATACTGCTGATGCAATGGATAAATATGTTATCCAAAATAGAACAGCAAATAATAACTACTCTTCAACAATACTTTCTGATGATTTAACAACAGAATATAGAATTGAGAAAGAAAGCAAAAGCTGGTTACTTCAACATATGTATATAACTGGTATCACAACACAAGGTAGATTTGAATACTTTGATGCTAGTGGTAATAGTATATCAACTGTAGTAATAAACAACGTTACAACTAATGATAAGGACTTCTATGTTCCAGTTGGAATTGACCAAGTTATTAATTCAAGTAACACTTTCTTATTTGCTGGTTCTCCACTATCAACAGTAAGAGATGATGTTGATAAATATACATTTGCTATGTACACAATGCCAACAAGAATCAGTAATGAGATTACATTTAATGTTAATGATGATTGTACAAGTTATGAAATGTTACATTTAATGTGGAAGGATAAATTAGGAAGTTGGTTATCATATCCATTTAAATATATGTCTAAAGATAGAACAGCATTTGATAGAGCAACATTCTACCAAACAAATGGTAAATGGGATAGAGGTGCTAATACATTCGGATATGATACATTTGGAAGAGGTGAGAAGAGTTATTTCAATCAATCAAGAGATAGTATTACTTTAAATAGTGGATGGGCTAATGAAGGTGAAAATAGATTAATAAAAGATTTATTAGATTCAGCATCAGTTTATGTACAGCTTGAAGATGGTACATTGGTTGGATGTATATTGAATGATACTGATTTCACATTTAGCAAGAAAGATAACGAAATGATTTACCAGTATGAATTAGATATAACACTATCTAATAATGCACAAAGATATTAAAAAATATAAAATATGAATAATTTAAAATTAGTAGCAAATAATGTACAATTAGATACATATGGTGATGAAGAGATTTCTTTAAATTATGCAATATCAGATTTAATAGATGTTTCCAAAAGAGCAACATCATTTTCTAAAACAATTACAATACCTGGTACTCCAACAAACAATGCATTCTTTAAACATATTTGGGATGTTAATATTGACAGAGAAGTATTTAATACAAAATTAAGCATACCAGCTTACATATCAGTTAACGATTCAATTCAAATTAGAGGTAACCTTCAATTGCTTGAAATAATAATTGATAACAAAGATGTTGCATATTCAATAACAATATCTGGTCAACTAAAAAATATAATTAATTCTTTTGATGAGTATGTTCTACAAGATTTAGATTTATCTGAATATAACCACAAAAGAAACGTTCAGAACATCAGATACAGTTGGGACTATAAAATGTATGTAGATAATACTTTAGTTGATTACAGTGGACCTGGTAAAGGATTTGTATATCCTTATATTGTTAATGGTAACTCACAAAACATATGGGACCACGTATATGCTTATGATTTATATCCAGCAGTTTATGTTAAAACTATTATAGATAAGATGTTTGAAAAGTTTAGTTTTAGTTATACTTCTGAATTTTTTAATTCTGAATATTTTTCTAAACTTATAATACCTTACACTGATGATAAATTAACTCTATCAGAAGAACAAATGTTAGATAGGACAGCAATAGTTGGCGTACCTTCAAGTTCTTCTTATGTAGATATTAGTGGTAAAGCTAAAGAAGGTGATGCGTGGTGGTATAACTCACAAAATAGTTATAGACTTGGAGGATTAACAAGAGAGTCTGGTACAGTAACAGATAATGGTACTGAAATTGATTTTACAGATACAGATAACATTTGGAGGAATGATATAATTACTATAAATAAAACTGGAAGGTATGATATTAGTTTTGATGGTAAACTTATTCCAGCAATAACACATCAGAATGGTAGAAATAATGTTGAGTTTAAATCTGGTGCATTCGAATACGAATATAAGTTATTAGTACTTAAAACAAATGGTAGCTTCGTTACTTTAGATTCTTCTGGTGTTCAACAATTTGGATTATCAGCTGGTGTTCACGATTGTTCTGGAGGTAAAACTTGGTATGATGAAGCTGGAGCATTGGTATTCAATCCAAATGCACAGAACGTTATGTTGGAAACTGGCGATAGAGTTTATGTTAAGATTGGATTTAAATACCCATCAAGTGTAAAATGGTATGGTTTAACAGATAAGAAACACGAAATAAGATTAACTCTTAAACAATCATTAGGTGGTGACTTTACAAAGTTTGAAATTAAACCTTCAAGCAATGAATCTCTTGGTGATGAAGATGTTGATATGAATACAATATTACCATCTGGTTTAAAGATGAAGGATTTCTTTATGGATATTGTTAAGATGTTCAAATTAATGATAATGGATAATCCAGATAAACCTGGTGATTTAATTATTGAACCAGAGGAAAGTTTTTATGCAACGAAACAAAAAGTTAAGGATTGGACACATATGCTTGATAATGAAAGTAATGTAATACTTACTCCAATGGCACAGCTTGATGCTAAATTATTTGAATATAAATATGCTACAGATAGTGATTTATATAATTCTGAATACACAGATGAATTTGATTTAAACTATGGTGATTTAAATGTAGATGTAAATAATGATTTCAGTGATGAAATAATAACAACTGAATTAAAATTTGCTCCAACACCAAATGCAATGTTTTGGATTAATTCAAGAGTTGCACCTTTCTTTGCAGAATTGGATAATGAACAATATAAAACTAAAAAAGTTAAACCAAGGATATTATTCTACGGTGGACTTAAAGGGGCTTTTGATTGGAATATATCACTTAACCCAGCTGGAACTAAAACAGCTTTAACATCATATCCTTATTGTGGTATGTGGGATGACCCTTATGACCCTAAATATAGTTTAGAGTTCGGTAGGACCAAGAAGTTATATTGGAACGCTACAAAGCTTCCTAACTCAAATCTATTCCAACAGTTTCATAAATATGGATTGAAGAACATTACAGATGTTAATTCAGAAATGATGGAGGCAAGTTTTGATTTATCTTCAACTGATATTGCTGATTTTGACTTTAGGGATGTTATATTTATTGATGGTACATATTGGAGAGTTTCAGAGATTCAAGATTACAATCCAGCAGCACCAAACTTATTAACAACAGTAATATTATATAAAATTGTAGATATTAATGTATTATCACCATATACAATTCAACTACCATCTTCTAATGCTGGTTGTCCAGCTGGTATTCAAGTTGATAAAACTGGAGGTATCTGGAGATATAAGAGTAGAAATGGTATTGCAGTAAAGAAAAACTGTTGTACAATACTTGGTGGTGTTTGGGATGAAACAACACAAACTTGTGAAGTTGATTTAGGAACTGGAATGGGTGACCCAGATGTTGGTGACCCAATATTAATAGGTGACCCAATTATAAGAGGTGGAGGTATTGTAGGAATAATTGAAAACCCTGGTATATCAATTAATGCTGGTCAAGGTGTTGTACCTTATACAGAGCAGTATGGACCTCTTATTCATAATAGAAATGGTAATTCAATTAATTCTTCTGGTATTAAGGTTTTTGGTGAGGGTAATCACGCTAATGGTGGTACTCAAGTTAAATTAATGATTGGGAATAATAACTCAGCAGAAAAGGATATAACAGATACTATTATAATTGGTAATGGTATTACAGCAAAAGAAAGTGGTACATTATATTTAGGTAATGTGAAGATTGACCAAACTGGAAATATAACAACAAACCTAATCACAATAATAGATGGAGGTAATGATGAAGTATTTGCATTTGATAAAACAAACTACATTGATATAATTGATGGTACAGCTGATGCAGTAAGAAACTTTGGTGGTGATAGCAAGGCTAGACCAATTATAAGTGGAAATGAAGAAAATGAATTATAACATAAAACAAAATATAATAATTAATATTTATAATAAAGATTTAAAGAATGGCAGATAATAAAATAGAATTTAGTAGAATGATAACCAAAAGAACTTCTCAAATTGGGAACGTTCCTACGATTAATACTGGTTCTACTATAGATAATAGTTGGTTATCAACTGACATATTGATTGGAGAAGTATTCACAAATATCCAAGATGATAGAATATGGGTTAGAACTAATAATCAAATGTTAGAATTTGGTCACGCTGATAAACAATTAATCAGTGGTACTTTTGATGGTGTTGATACAATAAATTTTGCTAACTCTTTAGGTGATGCTTTTGCTGTAACTGGATTAACTACTGGTGGTGGTGATGATACATTTGTTAGTGGTATGACATTTAATGATGGTACCTATGATTTAACATTAAATTTAAATGATGGTTCAAATCTAATTTCCAACTTAGGAATACTATCAAGTGATGTACAAGTTACTGGTGGTACATATAATCCTTCAACTGGTATTGTTACATTTGATAACAACGATGGTGGTAGCTTTGATGTAAATGGTTTTACAACTGGTATGACTGATACCAATTATTATACTGACTCAGCTTATTTAGTTGGTGATACACTTAGGTTTGATAGAACTGACTCAACAAACGCATTTTCAGTTGATTTAAGTACATTTAAAGATAATACAGATAACTATACTAACTCAGCTTATTTAGTTGGAGATGTGTTAAGATTTGATAGGACAGATTCAACTAATGCGTTTTCAGTTGACCTTAGTGTTTTTAAAGATAATACAGATAATAATTATTATACTAATAATGCATATCTTTCTGGTAATGAAATAAGATTTGATAGAACAGATACTTCAAACGCATTTTCAGTTGATTTAACATCAATACTTGGTGGTACTGATAAGTTTGTTACTGGAGGAACATATGATGAATCTACAAGTGAGGTAACATTTACAATGAATGATGCAACTACTTTTGTTGTAAGTGGAATTGAAACAAGTAATTTAATACCAACAATTGTAACAAGTTCAAGAAGTTTAGTATTAACAGATAAAAATAAGAATTTAGAGAATGATGGTGATGTAACATTTACAGTACCTAATAGTGTTGATGTTGCATTTGAAGATGGTACCCAAATATTCTTTACAAAGATTACGGGTAATATGTCATTTACACCAGCAGCTGGTGTAACAATAAGGTCAGTAGATAATCTATTAGAAATTGATAGACAATATGCTGGTGCATCATTATTATATGTTGGGGACGATGTATGGAACTTAATTGGTGAATTGAAATAATATTAGATATGAGTAATTTAAGAAGAGCAATATATGGGCAAAAGCATTCAACACCAAGTGGTGGATTTACGCCAGTACAAATTGGTAATGTAATTTCACACTTTGAATTTAATGATACAGCATCTTATGACTTTGATACATCAACTAGTGTTGTAACAAGTTTAAATGGTCCAAATAATGGAACTATTTCTGGCGTGGTTGTTAATTCAGATGTAACAACACCAGGTAGTTCAGAAAATGTAATTGGAACAGATGCTAATGGTGATAAAGAAATATACTTTTGGGGTGGTGGTTCTAGTAATAATATATATGTTAACACTGGGATTAGTTTAACCAATTGGAGTGCTAAATTTAGAACTAAACACAGAGTGGCAATTGGTGCTAGTTATGATAGAATGTTAGGTACAAGAAGTTATTATTTTGAATTGGTATTTAATAATTCTAGTCAAATATGGTTTTATGACCCAACTGGTGGTGGATGGAATAATACTGGAGTAAGTATACCAAATGATGGTGAGTTTCACGATTTAGATTGGACCTATCAAAATTCACCTAGACAATTAACAATTTATGTAGATGGTGTTCAAGTTTATCAAAGTTCATCAAGGGGTAGACCATTAGTTAGTAGTTCATATTATTGGGTATGTGGTTCACAAGATAGTAGAAATAACGTACAGTATTTAAATAGACATTTGTTGTACAATATAACATTAACACCAGCTGAAATATTAGCTAATTTAGGATAAAAAAAATATAAAAAAAATAAAATTATGATATTATTAGAATCAGAAAAAGAAATGAATAACCAACGTAAAGATGGTACAGTTGTAAGTAAGATATATTGTATGGGTGAATACCTTGGCCAAACAACAACACAATTAATGTTTAAAGAAGTATATTACTTCATAAAAGAAACAGAAGTAGATAATCCTATAAGTGGTGGTTCTCCAACCACAATTATTAAAGAAATGATTGAATTGCCAGAAACTAATTATAAATCTACTATGAAACTTAGGATGAAAGATTATGGTTCAAATCCAACTCCAGAACAAACGGCAGAAAATCAAAATACAGTTGAATTCTTATTCCAAACTTTTGGGGTAGATATAAATAAACAAACTGGTTATGCTGATGGAATTGATGCTAACTTCGAACATATTTTTAAAATGGTTCAAAACCAAAGAAAATATTATGATGTAGAAAAATGGAACGTTAAATCTCAATCATAATGAATTGGTTAAGGTCCAAAATAAGAGCAGCTAAGATTGATGTATTTAGATTTACAGAAGGTCAACTTATACAGTATGTAGGATTTCTATTAATCCCATTACTTTTTTGGGCTGCTGCTGGATTTGTTATATATGATAGTATATCTGAATATGCATTACACATTCCATTAGTTTTTGCGTTAACACTTGGATGGGTTGCTAAATTATTCATACAGAACGGTTATGTTTCAATTGGTAGAAAGCAATGGTTTGAACTTATAATTGGATGGGCTATGGTTGGTTTAATTGTTTTTGATATGGAAGGAAATACAAAAATACCACATTATATATTTGCAACAATATTCTTTGAAGGTTCAGTATTCAATATGATATATTACTCAAGTGGTAGATATAGAATCTTTGCAATATTGTTTGGTTTATTTTTAAACTTTGCAATGGCTGGTTGCTTTATATGGGGATGGTACAGCATATTTTGGGCTGAATGGATAGGTATGTTACCAATTAGTGTTCACAAGTCATTAGAAACCTTGGGAATAATAGATTAAGAAAGAATAAAATAAAAAATTAAAATTATAATAAAATGGCAAAAAGTGTAAATATACTTGTAAAAATAGACACAACTGATGGTGTACAATCAATTGGTGATTTAAATCAAGAGATAACTTCGACTATAAGCACGTTAGGTGAAATGGAAGCGGCTAGTTCTGCTATTGCCGAAAAATTAAGAGAGGTTGAGGTTGGTACTGCTGAATACGAATTGTTAAGAAAGGAATTAATTAAGGTTAACACTGAGATTAAAAACCAAGAGTTAGCAATGGAGGCATTGGATAATGAGCAAGTAGCTGCAGAAATAAAAAGTGTTGCTGGTGGACTTACAGATATGGCTGGTGGATTAGCATTGGTTGGTGTATCTGGTCAAAATATGGAGAAGGTGGTTCAAACTTTTGCAAAAGTAGAAGCTGCTTCTAAAATAGTTACTGGAGGAATGGAAACTTGGCTATCTACTCAAAAGTTATTAAATAATGCAATTGCAGCGGGTTCAAAAAATACTAAACTTTTAGCTTTATCACAAAAAATGGCTGCTGTGCAAGCAAAAATTGCAGCTATAGGAATGCGTATTTTAAATGCAGCAATGAATGCATCCCCAATATTTTTAATTATAACTGCATTAGCTGCTGTTGCCGCTGGATTCGCTTTCTTTGCCACAAGTTCAAATGATGCAGAAAAGGCTACAGAGGATTTAAACAATGCTTTAGAAGCACAAAATAAATTACTTGAATCACAAAGAAGTTTGAGAAGTGCTTTATCATCTGGTGCAAATGTTGAATATGATTTAAGAATTAAAAATGCTAATAAATTAATTGAATTGACACAAAAAGAAATTGAAAATATTCAAAAGAAAAAAGTTGTTAATGGTGAATTGAGTGCACAAGAAGAAATAGATTTAAAAGAAAAAATAAATTATATTGACATCCTTCAAACTAGGATAAACTCAATAACAATGGAAAAGTTTGCGAATGAAGCAAATGAGGCTTATAAAGTTGTTAATGAAGATGTTGATTTGATGGCTAATAAATTTTCAATTTTAAAATCAGCAATAGATGCTACAGCAACAGAAGATGGTATTGATGATATTAATTATAGAAATGTAGCAAAAGAAGTTACTGATTTAGAAATTAAATATACAAAACTTTCAACCAGCTTTAGAGATGGAAGTGTTACATCAAGATTTTATAAAAAAGAACTTGCTAATTTAGTTAATACTTCAAGTAAATTAACAAGTAAAATTTCTTTACTTAATGGTGAATTGGGTTCGGCTGAACAAGAAAAGTGGGAAAAAGTAATTGAATCTTCTGATAATTTAAATACTAGTTTTATTACGCTTACTAATTCTGCTGTTAAATTAAATATAGCTGAAAGTAATTTAAATAATAATAAAGAAGAAGAAAATACTGAAAAAAGAATTAAAGCTGCTGAAAAAGAAGCTAAGAGATTGGATGAACTCCAAAAGGCTAGAGAAAATGCAGAAAGAATAAGGCTTGAAAATAGAAAAAATAGATTTGATGAAATAAATTCCAAATTAAAAAGAGAAGAAAAAGCTGTTGAAGAATTAGCTAAATTAAAAGCTAAAGCAAGCAAAGATGAATTGGATGACCTTGATTTAGCTTTTGGTAATGAAAGAGATTCAATTATTGATGGTGCCATAAAAAGAGAACTTAAAGCTAATGAAGATAAATTTACTAACCTAGAAATTGATGAAGAAACTTATCAGTCAAATAGAAAAGAGATTGTATCTAATGGTATAGATAATTTATTACCAGAAGAAAAAAGATTGCTTGATTATAAGAAAGAATTATTAAAAGAAGAAAAGCAAGCTATTATTGATAATAATGCTTTTGATTTAGAAAAAACAATTAAAACTACAGAAGAAATTAATAGTAGAATTAAATTGTTAAAGATTCAACACGATAAAGAAATCAAACTAATTGATGTTGACCAAGATACTAAATCTAAGGAAAAAGAAAAGTTAAAAAAATATAAAGAAATATATGATGAATTTAGAGATTCAGAAACTCAAGCTATAAAAGAAAATGCTAAAGCTCAAGAAAATATTTTAAAACTACAATATGAAAAAGATGTAAAAAATCTAGAAGATAACAGTGAAGAAAAGAAAAGAATAACTGCTGAATATAACCTTGAAGTTCAAAAACTTAATAATGATACTCAAATAAAAATTAGTCAATTAAATGAAAAAATTGCTAAAGATAAAACATTAAGCGAACATATTATTGAAGCAACAGAAGAATATTCTCAGATAATACAATTTGCAATTAATTCAATGCTACAAGCTATTAATTTAGTTAGTCAAGCATTAACAGAACAAAATGAACAAGCTTCATATCAAAGAGAAATAAGATATAATAAAGAATCAGAAGCTTTAGAAGCATCTCTAGCTAATCAAGAAATATCTCAAGAACAATATAATGAAAAATTAGCACTTCTTAATCAAAAGAAAGAAGAAGATGATTTAGCTGCAAAGAGAAAAGGTTTTCAACAAAATAAAGCTTTAAATATCTCTAATGCTATTATAGCTGGAGCACAATCAGTCATAGCTGGATTAGCAGCTGGTTTAAGTGTGGGTGGACCAACTGGACTTGTATTAGGACCAGCTATGGCTGCAACAGCTGGTGCATTGTCAGCAGTACAAATAGGTTTAATTGCAGCCCAAAAGTTTAGAGCAGCAAGAGGTGGTGTTGTACCAAATAATGGAAAACCATCACACATTGATTCAGTTGATGCTTTATTAGCACCTGGTGAAACTGTAATAAATTCTGAGAGCTCAAGAATGTTTCCACAATTATTATCACAAATAAATACCGCTGGTGGTGGTGTAGCTTTAGCCCCATCTTTACCAATTAAAACAAATACAACTTCAAGAAGGGGTGATGGTAATACCCAACAAATCGTTAAAGCATATGTTGTTGAAAGTGAGATGACAGATGCACAAAAAAGAGTAAAAAGAATAAAGGATTCAAATTCCTTTTAAACAAATAATAAAAAATAATATTTATAAATATGCAAGATATAAAAATATATGAAATCCTTATTGACGAAAATAATGAGGACCACGGTATAATGAGAAATTCATTTGTTGATTACCCAGCGGTTGAGTATACTAAACTTAACTTTTCAAAAGAAACAAATAAATTAGCCTTCACAGCTAATGATTCAGAACAAAGGTTTATGTCAGTTTCAATGATAGCTGATACACCAATTCCAAGAATCAACGAATTAACTGGTGAACTATATGGTATTGTTTTTACTAAATCTGAAATCAAAAAGATTGTTAATAAATTCATAATGGATGGCAACTTCAATGAAGTATCATTACAACATACTTCTGAAATGGTTGATGGTGTATATTTGGTTGAACATTTTATTACAAGAGAAGGTGTTACTGAATGCCCAGCATTTAAAGATTTACCAGAAGGTAGTTATGTAACAACTTACTATGTACCAAATAAAGAACAATACGAAGCTCTAAAAGCAGATAAAGATTTTAATGGGTTTTCTATTGAGATTAATGGTATGATGGAAGAGATGTTATTCTCCCAAGAACATTCAATGTTAGAAGAAAAAATTAAAGTCATTTTAAACTCAGATTTGAATGATGAACAAAAAGAAATTAAGGTAAAAGATATCTTAAATATAAAATAATATAAAAAAGTATTAAACAAAATTTAAAGTTTAATATTTATAATAAATTACTAAGAAATATGAAAAAGAAAAATGTGATTGAAACAATTAAAGCTTTGTTCACTACAGAGCAAGCTGAGGTTGAAACTAATTTCGTTGATGTAACTTTACCAGATGGTAGAATTATGAGAGTAGATGCTCTAGAAGTAGATGCTTCAATCAAAGAAATTATCGAAGGAGAAGAAGTTGATGTAGAAAGTGGTGAATACGAATTGGAAGATGGTACAATGATTACTATAACTGATGGTATCATAACTGAAATTAAAGAAGTTGAAGCTGAGGAATCAGAAGAAACTGAATCAACAGAAGAATTATCAACAGAAGAAGTTGAAGAAGATGTTCCAAGTGAAGTAATAACAAAAGAAAACTATTCTGGAGTTAGTGCTTACATTGAATTACCAGTTGGAGTTCACACAATTGAAGATAAGGTTTACACTGTAGTGGAAACTGTATACAACGAAGGAACAGATGATGAGTGGATTGTAAATGAAATCGAAACAATTGAAGATGTAGAAGGTGAAGCAGTAGAGGCACCAGAAGCAGATGAAGAAATGTCAGAAACTGATTTAGAATTTGTTGAAAACTTCACAAATTTTATGAATGAATTTAAAGATTTAAAAGCTGATTATTCTAAACTTTCAGAAAGATTTGAAAAGTTTGCAAAAGAACCATCAGAAGAAAATACTAAAACTAGAGTAGAATTCCCGACTACTACTAACAATAAAGAAGAAACTTTCATACAGAAATATGTAAGGGAAAAAAAACAAAATAAATAAATAATAAAAAAAAATTAATTATGAACGAAAAAAACGTAAAATTAAAATTTAACCTTGATGTTTCTGGATATGCAGATTTCGAAGGTAGAGCTGGAGAAGTTGTTTCTAACATCTTTTCAAGTTCAAGAGTATTGGCTTCAATTATACCACAAACTGGTATTAAAGCTAACACTTCAACAACTTTAAACATTCTTGATACGGATGTAACTTGGTCTAGTGCTGATTGTGTTTCAACTGAAACTGGTGACAACACTGATTTAACTCCAAGAGTAATAAATGTTGTAAGATTGTCAGACAGAGAATTAATCTGTTTAGATAAGATTGATGCAAAGATTCCTCAGTTACAATCTGCTGGAGCAAAGAATGAAGATTTATCTTTTGAAAATGCACTTGTTGAATTAAAGGTAGCTAAGAATGCAAAAGCATTAGAAAAATTAGCTTTCCAAGGTAACATCACTGGTGGTACTGGAAACTTAGCATTAGCTGATGGTTGGTTAACAATCGCGGAAAATGAATCAGCTGACCTTGCATACTTTGCAACTTCTGGTGCTTCAAATGCTGGAACAATTATAGCTGATGTTGATGCAGCAATTGCAGAAATGACTGACGAAATGCACGAATATGGAGCAACTCTTTATATGAGTAATGCACAAGTTGCTATGTTATCTGCAGCTTTAGTTAAAGCTAACTTGTTTAACTTTGCTAACGTAACAATTGATAATGGAATGATGAGCTTCCAATACCCAGGAATTAACTTAACTGTTATTGGTACTTCTGGAATGAACTCTGGTAAATTCATTACAATCAATGATAACCTTTCTTATGGAACTGACCTTGATTCTGACAAAGAATCAGTTGAAGTATTCTATGATAAATACCACAAAGAGTTGGTAAGTGATATTGTATTTGCAGCTGGATTCCAGTACAAATTTCCTTCACAAGTAATCTACATAAAGTAAGATACTAAGAAAATAAAATAAAAAAAGGCTGGCAAACTGGTCAGCCTTTTTTTTAAATAAATAATTAAAAACAAAAAAAATTAAAATATTATGGCAGATTGTATAATTGATAGTGGATATAACCTTGACTGTGCGAGCATCGGTGGTTTAGAATCTGTATGGATTGGGAGTTACTCTGGAAGTACTTCTTATGCATATGATGTAGATAATGTTGTAACTGGTGCTACTGGTGCAAATGACGTTTACAAAATGGAAATGGACATCGAATATGGTGGACTAGAACAAACTGGAGGTTTCTCAAGAGAAAATGGAACAGTATTCTACGAATCTAAATTGAGTGTAAAATTCATTGAATTAGATAAAGATTTAAGAAATCTTATAATTAAATTAGGAAGAGCTCCTATATACGCAGTAGTTAAATCTAACGCTGGACATACTTACATCTTAGGTGTAGAGTCAGCTGGTAGAGCTACAGAAGGTACAGCATCTTTAGGTGTTGCACAAGGTGATATGAATGGTGCTACTCTTACTTTCACTTGGAAGTCACAAAATGGTGCTTATCTTATGGATGAGTCAGTGTTAGGGACTGATATCACAGTGGCTTAAGAATAAGCAACTTAAAAGAATAATTAAAAAGGTAATTACATTTATTGTAGTTACCTTTTTTTTATTATAAACAAAACTAAATTTTTTATATTTATAATAAACAAGAATGATATGTTAAAAATTAAAGATAAATATTTAAACCAAACTGTAAGTAACGGTTCAAGAAAGATTAAGTTAAGTGAAGATTTAACACAAAAACAATTATTATCAATTAAAAATACTTTTTGCTCAGAAATGATTGAAGAAGTTGTAATTGAAAAAGAAGTAACAGAAGAAGTTGAAACTAAACCTAAAACTGTTAGAAAAAAAAGAACAAAGAAAGATGATAAGAATAACTAAAAATACAACCAATGATGTAGTATTTACTCTAAATGAGAAAACTACTTTATCTGGTGCTAAGTATTTATTAGCTGTTTATAATAATCAAAGTTTCGAAACTAAAGTAGTTAGATTAACTGGTGATACATCTAATAACATTATTAGATATAATTCATTCCCAATTACAGAAGCTTCAACAGATGATTTAGATAACGGTCAAGTAAATCTTATTGCTGGTACATATGATTATTCAGCATACCAAACAATTGGTTCTGACCTATCATTAACAGCCGCTACAACAACAATAGTTGAAAGAGGTAAGCTAATAGTAACTGGTGAAAGTAATGCAACTGGTGGTACGCAAATAATAGTTGGTGAGATAGATAATGATAACACAATTTATACAATAGTAGAATAATGGAAGATAATAAAAATAAAAGTGCAGTTAGAGTATTTAGTATTGATAATACATACAAAGCACCAGAAATGAAAATTAATCACAATAGAGGTATTGTGGAATGGGGTAAGAAAAATGATTACCCAGAATATGTTTTGGATTTATATAATTCAAAAGGTTCAAGTTACCATACATCAGTCATCAATAAAAAAACTAAATTGATAAGTGGTAAAGGTTTTGAGGAAGTTCTATCTCCAGAGTTGAAAGAATTTATTAAGAAGAATAAACTTAATGAAGAAGTTAAAAAAGCTACATTAGATTATGAGCTGTTTAACGCATTTTCTTTTGAAATCATATGGAATAGAGAAGGTAGTGCAATTGCATCGCTTAAACACCTTCCAATACATAAATTAAGGCTTGGTGTGAAGTCAGATGATATTAACTTTAACCACTATTGGTTTAGTAACGATTGGAAGAACTATAGAAAAGATTTATATAAGCCAGAAGTAATCAGAGAATTTAATCCTTTGCTTAAAAAAGGTAAACAAGTTTATGTTTATGTAACTTATAACCCACAAACTGATGGTCAATATCCAATATTATCTTATTCAAATACAATTGGGTCAATTGAAACACATTATGAAATTAGAAAGTTCCATTTAAATCAAATTAAAAAAGGTTTTGCTGGTGGATTCTTAATTAATTTTGCAACTGGTATTCCAACTGTTGAAGAACAAGATGAATTATTTGATGAATTTATTAATCAATATACTGGAACTGATGGTGAACCAATCATTGTTACCTATTCAGAAGGTAAAGAAGATGCACCAGAGTTAAATAAAATAGAATTAAATGCATCTGATGAGAAGTTTGCGATGCTATTAGAACAAATTGAAAATGATATTGTAATTGGTTCTGAAATACCAGCACCATTAGTTATACAAACAGCTGGTAAATTAGCTTCAACTTCTGAAAGAAAAGAATTGATGCAAGAATTCCAACAAGCATATGTTACACCAAGGCAAGAAATAATGCAAGATGTAATTAATAATATTTTATCATTAAATGAATATAATGAAGATGTTGTATTAAGAAAATATATTGATGAGCCAGCACCAGTAAATAAAGTAGCTGTAGCATTAGGTGGTTTATCACCACTTGTTGCAACAAAGATTCTTGATACAATGACAAAAGAAGAAATAAGAGGATTAATTGGTTTAGAAGGTGGTAACATTGAAACTGATGATACAGATAATGATAATATAATAACACAAGAATAATGGCTAATACAATTTATAAAACACAATTCATATCAATTGACTATTTAAAAGCTAACACTCCAATTGAGGATAACGTAGATGATAATAAATTAACACCTAATATTATCCTAGCACAAACTACACATATCCAAACTTATTTGGGTAGCTCTTTTTATAATAGATTAAAAGAAGGTTATGCTTTAAAAAATATAACAGATGATGAAGATTACTTTGTTAAAGAATATCTAATGCCTTGCTTGGCACAATGGGCCCTATATGAATCAATTCCTTTTATTAAATATAAACTTAATAATAAAGGTATGAATGAAGAGAGTTCTGAATTTGGGGCACCATCATCAGAAGATGCTGTAAAGTTTCTTAGAAACTCTGTTAGAGATACTGCAGAATTCCTTGGGGAAAGATTGGTTACTTACCTTTGTGATAATTATAATCTATTTGATAAATATAATAATCCAGATGTTGATGAAAACCTTTCAAAAAATTCACAAACTTATTTTAGTGGTATTTATGTACCAAAAAAAACATCAAGAAAAAGAAGAAGATAATTAATAAAAACTCAAAATATGACACCAGAAGAACTAACACCACCTACAGAAAATAATGCAGCACTCTTAGCTTGGGCGGTTGGTATTCTCCTTGCTTTTATTATTGCTGGAATTGTTTTCTATGAAAAAAAAAACTCAAAAATACAAGATAGACTAAACAATGTAATTGATGATAATATAGCAAGAATGGAAAAAAGGCACGAAAACGAACAAGCTGGAATGACAAAAATAAATGATATGTTAATTAAATTAAAAGAATTATTTGTGCTTTTTGAGAATAAAACAAAATAAATGGAAGATAAATTTAAAAAATATAATGACTTGGTTAAACAATGTGAAGCTAAATATATATCTGAGAACGATAGATTTAATAAATTAAATGAAGAAATTACTTTAATGTTAAATGCGTTTAGCTTCGATGAAGGTGAAAGTATGATTACTTATCAAACTTTAGCTGGATTAGAATTTGATAAATGGTTTCCCGTAAACGATGGAGTTAAATTTAAAAGAATCTTCAACCCAAACAAACCAGTATTTTACATAACAGAAATGGACCCAAGTGCTACTACAGATGGCGTGGCAATATTTGGAACTCAGAAACACGATTGTAAAGAACTATGTACCGTAATTGAAGGGGAACTAATTGAAGGTAATGAAGGAAATAAAAAATATGTTACTGGAGATATAGTAATTTACCCAACCGATTATCTACACAAACCTAAAGCTAAAGTATTTTCAAAATATTTAGTTGAATTTATAAACCCAAACAAATAAAAATAATATGAATAATAAAACCAAAGCCTTATCTTAGTTGCATTCGTACCAGGTCACGGAGGGATTAACCCATCAACTGGAAAATATGTTACCTCTGGTAAACGTTCACCTATATGGGAGGATGGTAGACAGCTATTTGAAGGTGTTTCTAATCGCTCTATCGTACTTAAAATAATTGAATTATGTTGTTATAACCAAATAGAATGTGTCAACCTAGTACCAGAATGGTTAGATATATCACTTGCTGAGCGTGTTAGAAGAGTTAACAAGTTATATGATGAAAGAAATGATGTAATTGTAATAGAAATACATTCCAACGCTGGAGGTGGCACTGGATTTGAATGTTTCACAACACCTGGTAATACCAAAAGTGATATGGTTGCTGAAATAATGATTGAAGAATATAAAAAAATGATGCCAGAACTTAGATTAAGAGCTGATATGAGTGATGGTGACAAAGATAAAGAGGCGGCGTTTTATACAATTAGAAAAACTAAAACACCTCATATACTATTTGAATTAGCTTTTATGGATACTTGGGAGCCAGACTGCAGAATGTTAATGGAAGAGGAAGATAGGTTCGCAGAAGCAATATTTGAGGGTATTAAAGTATTATCAAAAAAATTTAAATAATAAAATAAGTAGTGTTAGCCAAGAGGATAGGCACTGGATTGCAAACCCAGTTACTCCAGTTCGAATCTGGAACGCTACTCAAACAAAAAGGTGATAACATTTCTGCTACCACCTTTAAACACATAAACCGAGAACTCAATAACTAAGTTTATGATGTTTCTTTTAAAATTTTCTTTAAATTTTTTACATATAATTGAATTAGAAAACCATCGCCTCTTATCACTACTGTTTTAAATGGACCAGCTTCATATGTTCTACCATTCATTATAACACTTTCTTTTGTTTTATAAACTTCCAATGCAGTTTTTACAATTTTGTTTAATGATTCCTTACAATAATTTTCTTTAAATAAAATTACATAGTTTTGAATTGGGTAATTTTGATTTCTAGTTTGATAAAGGTAAGTTGTATCACCATCAATCACTCTTCTTGTTAGTTTTGTTTTTAATATTTTTTGTGTATAAACTATTTCATCAGAATATTTTACTGGCTCTTGTTGTGAATAACTAAATAACATCATTGTCATTAGTATTATTGTTGTAATTATTTTTTTCATTTCTTTTTGTTTTTATTTTAATTTATCTATTAATTTATATTTTTCTTTCTTGAATGTAAACACACCATCTTTAATTTCTTTGTAAATATGCTGTCTGCTGCATCCTACTATATCTGCTATGTGTTGTACTGACATTCCAGTGCCTAATTTATGATGACCACTCATCACCATATATCTATATTTTTGTTCATCTATTTCTATCATTTTCTTTTAATCTTTTTATTTGTTTAATTCCTTTTTTTGTTAAATTATTTTCTGAGTCAAACCAACCCAGATTTATAACAGTTTCTTTATTCCCTTCAATAAATACAGAATGAGGTCTATCCAACTTAACATTCCATAGATATTTTTCAATATAATATTCTTTCATCTTTGTTTCTTTAATTATAAATAGTTAAGTTTTTTTAAAACCCGCATTTATTTTAATAATAATTTTAATTGCTCTTTCGTTAATCCCATTTCCTTTTCAATCTTATCCAATAAGAATTTCTTTCTTGCCAACACCTTTGCATTGTATTCAACCTCTTCTAATATCTGTTCTACGTGATTCTCCAGTGGTGATTTCTTAATTTGGTACTTATCACCTTCTACAAGAAATAAGTTCTTTAAATCGCCTAATTTATACATCTTATTATATTGCTCAGATGTAATTGGTTTGGTGATATAAACTCCAGAGTCTAATCTTTCTTTTCTTTCTTTAGTTAATGCAAAACTTGTTGGAGTTATTGCTACTACATTT
>CACVAR010000202.1:0-12127 GCA_902727905.1 uncultured Sulfurovum sp.
ACTGAGTTGGCTACTATCTCTGTGTCCAATGCTGTTTGATCCCCTAAACTTTCAAAATCTTTTGCTGTTACTAACATACTTTCATAATGCCTTTTGTCATCCATAGAAAGTGCTATCTTTTTATCAATAATTTCTAAACGTTTTTGAGAAAGTTTAAAATTGTTAGCGACCATTTTTTTCTTCTCATTTAAGGTTGTTTTGGCGTTTAAATATGCTATCTTTGAGTTTTGAACATCATCAAAACTGTTAACACTCAAAGGCAAGGTAACTTTAAACCCATAGTTAAAATACTCTCTATTTAAACTAGACCCCGGTCCTGCAAACAATGGATTTAAATCTTCATTCGTATATCGACCAGTAACAGAGACTTCAGGTAAATACTGGGAGAGTATCATAAACTTATTATGTTTTTTCTCTTCAACTCTTAGAGAATCCCGTTGAAGTTCTAACTGTTCGGCAACATAACGTTCTTGATCTATCATCCCAAAATTTGGTAACGTTAAAGCATATGGACTGCTGTCACTTAACAAAGCAAAATCATTCTCTAGTTTTATAATACTTAACTCTAACTCTAGCTTAGAAGTAATATCTTGGTTACGTTTGAGCATTGCTTGGTCGTATAAAGTTCTGTTACTCAGACCTTCTTCATAACTCTCTTTTTGTATCTGAATGTCTAAATTATCATTCTTAATACTTAGTTCAAGTTTTTCCAACTGATACTTAGACTTTTTAAGATTAAACAAAATGGTCAATGCTTCAGAAATAAGCTGTCTCTTTTGTAATTCGATGTCTAAACTGTTTGCTTCACCCAATGCTTTAGCATACTTTATAGCAGACCAAATTCCACCCATCTTAAATATAGGTTGATCCACAGAAACAATAAATTGTTGTGTATTAATGGTATCACCAAACTGTGTTGAATAGTTTTTGGAATATTGTAAAACAACAGGGTTTATCCATGAGTTTTCTAACTGATTACTTTGAACAGCATTTTGTTCATTTTGATACTTAAGCAATTCACTTTTGTCTGAAGAAAGAACATCACTCAACTCATTTTCTGCTTGTAAAGAAACAAGCAGAAAACTAGATAGAAGAAATAGCTTTTTCAAAACGTTCAAATCCTTCATCTATTTCAGAGGCTGTAATGGTTAGTGCAGGTAAAAAACGTACCGTATTTTTTCCAGCAGGAAGCACTATTAGTTTATTTTCCATACAATTTGTAAGCACAGCTTTCATGGTCTCAGAATCTTTCGCACGTAGACCTCGCATAAGCCCTAAACCTACTTCTTCAGTAAATAGATTAGTGTACTTAGTTGCGATCTCTTTTAGCTTTACAGTGAAATATGCTAATGTTTCAATTAATTGCCCCTCATTATCCATTTGTGACAACACTTCAAGTACAGCTAAACCAGCTCTTGTACTTAAATAATTACCTCCAAAGGTAGAACCATGATCCCCTGCACTTAAAACATCTTTGTGCTTTGTCATCACAGCCCCAATAGGCACACCACCACCAAGACCTTTTGCCATGGTAATAATGTCAGGGTTAATTTCATACATATTTGAAGCCAACATTTTACCTGTACGGTAAATACCTGTTTGCACCTCATCAACTATTAATAAGATATCTTTTTCTTTAAGATATTTTTCTAACTTCTGAATCTCTTCTTTAGCAAAAGGTTGAACCCCACCCTCACCTTGAACAAGCTCAATCATAACGGCTACTGTTTCATCATCAATATTTTCATAAACAGACTCTAAACCTTTTACATAGGAAAAACCTGCTGGATAAGGAGAAAAGTTAGGGGTATGAAAATGTTCTTGACCTGTTGCTTTTACTGTGGTAATGGTTCTACCATGAAATGAATGCTCTAAAGTTATTACCTTATAACGCTTCTTATCAAATTTAGTTTCACCATACTTACGTGCTATTTTAATAGCACCTTCATTTGCCTCTGCGCCAGAGTTTGCAAAAAATATTGCACCATCATAATTAGCTAAAATACAAATTTGTTCTGCTAACTTGGCTTGTGGCTCTATAATCTGTAAATTCGAAATATGAATAATTTTTGCTGCTTGATCTTGAATCGCTTCTACTAAAGTAGAATTGTTATGTCCTACTGAGTTTACGGCTATACCTGATGCAAAGTCAATATAATCTTCACCACTATCAGTAAAAAGTGTTGAGCCTTCTCCTTTTACAAAATTGGTGTAGTTACGGTTATAGGTTTGCAACCCATATTGTTTGTCTAATTGTTCTAATGTCATTGTTTATTATTTCCTAATTTATCTACATATTTTTATGTGGTTCGTCTGTCAAATGTCCAAAAGGTAGTTTTGCACCACCCATAATATGAAAATGTAAATGATGCACTTCTTGTCCACCATCATCTCCATTATTGGTAATAAGTCTGTAACCTGTCTTATCTATACCTGTAAGTTTTGCTACTTCTTGAATAAATGTGGTCATACCAGCCATCATCTCAGGATGAACATCTTGAAAACAATCAACGTGATTTTTAGGAATAACTAAAATATGAATTGGTGCTTTTGGGTGTAAATCATGAAAAGCCATAAACTCATCATTCTCTAAAACCTTATTACTCGGTATCTCACCATTTACTAATTTACAAAAAATACACATCTTAAATCCTTCATTGCTTATCTTATTTATTTTAAAAATTATAACACATTCAATCCCACTATTAGCATAGTTTGGATAAAATCCGACAAAATAAAATAATTGGATAGAGGTTATTTTGGAAACATTAGAAAACCAAATTAGTGATGCAAATTCGCTTGTTGAATTAGAGAAAGTTCGTATTGAACTTTTTGGTAAAAAAGGTGCATTGGCAAAAGAGTTTGCTAAGCTGAAAGATGTACCTGGACCTGAAAAAAAAGCATTCGCTGAAGGTCTAAACAAAAATAAAGCCACCTTACAAGCAAGCTTTGATGAACGCTATGAAACACTTAAAAAAGAAGAAATTGAAAAACTTTTAAAAGCTGAAGCCATTGATGTTTCTCTTTATGGAAATCTCAATGAAAAGGGTGCGTATCATCCAGTTATGTCAACGATGGATAAGATTATAGACTACTTTGTCGCCTTAAACTTTTCGATTGAAGATGGACCAAAAGTTGAAGATGACTTTCATAACTTTGAAGCATTAAACTTACCTAAAAACCACCCTGCACGTGATATGCAAGACACATTTTTCTTTAAAGATGGTGCTGTACTTAGAACACATACTTCACCTGTACAAATTAGAACCATGTTACAACAAAAGCCACCTATCCGTATGATTGCACCAGGCGCTGTTTTTAGAAAAGATTATGACATTACCCATACACCAATGTTTCACCAAGTGGAAGGTCTGGTTGTTGATGCTAAAGGTGAAATAAATTTTGCAAATTTAAAAGCAATTATGTCTGACTTTCTACACTATATGTTTGGTGATGTTGAAGTACGCTTTAGACCAAGTTTCTTCCCGTTTACTGAGCCATCATCTGAAGTTGATATCTCTTGTATCTTCTGTGATGCTGAAGGATGTCGTGTCTGTTCACACACAGGCTGGTTAGAAGTATTGGGTTGTGGAATTGTTGACTCTAATGTTTTTGATGCTGTTGAATATAAAGACGTAAGTGGTTATGCCTTTGGTTTAGGGGTTGAAAGATTTGCCATGTTACTACACAAAGTTCCCGATCTTAGAATGCTATTTGAAGGTGATACACGTTTATTGGAGCAATTTAGATGATAATTACACGAACTTGGTTAAATAACTTTTTAGATATCTCAGAAGTATCTGATGATGTACTGTACAAAACACTTAATGCCATTGGTTTAGAAGTAGACAGTATTACTGCTCATACTATTCCAGAGAAAATTGTTGTTGGGAAAATACTCTCTTGTGAAAAGCACCCTGATGCAGATAAACTTAATGTTTGTCAGATCGAAATAAATGCTGGTACTGTACGCCAAATTGTGTGTGGTGCAGCTAATGTTGTCGATGCCCAATACGTAGCCGTAGCGACCATTGGTGCAAAATTAAGTGCTGACTTTGAAATTAAACATGCAAAGCTACGTGGTGTTGAGTCAGAAGGTATGGTGTGTTCAGCTTCGGAATTAGGACTTCCAGATATTGGTGATGGTATTGTTATTTTAGACAATAGTATTGGTGAGCTTGTTGTAGGAAAAGAGTTAAGTGAATACAAGAAACTTGCTGATACAGTTATAGAACTTGAGCTAACAGCTAACCGTGGAGATTGTCTATCTATTCATGGTGTTGCAAGAGACCTATCTGCTGCATTAAATATCCCCATGAAAAAATTTGACTATGAAAGTCAAAACCAAGAAAAAATTGGTTTAGCAAGAGTTGCAAAACTAACCACAGAAGGTGAGATTAGTGCTTCTTTAGAATATGCGATGGCGAGCATAGAAAGCATACATACTTCTTTACTATTCTCTTTACGTCTAGGATTTGTTGAAGAACTCCAAAATGACTCTTTAAGCAACATACTTAAATATATTACTCACTCAACTGGCGTTATATTAAGAGCCTATGATGTAAGTCATTTAAATCTAGAAAATAATGAAAAACTGGTTATTAATGCTAAAAATGTTAATGATGTAATTCATATATCTTTAGATGATAAACTTGGTTCATATTTGGGTATCAATCAAGAAGATGCATTAAAGGCTACAGAAGAGTCAACACAAGTACTCTTTCAAGCTTCATACATGAACCCTACTCTACTTGTAGATGTTGTTTCAGAGCAAAAACTAGATACGGATGAGCTTTACTATAACACATCACGTGGTTCCGAACCTAACTTATGTTTTGGTATCGCTTACTTAACTTACTTATTTGAAAACTACAATATCTCAAAACTTTTTGATGGTACTATTTCAATTAGCCAAGAAGTTGAAGACCAAATCATTACTGTTTCAACTGAAGAAGTTTGTCAAATTATTGGTAATGAGATTCCTAAGATGGAGATTATTAATATTTTAAAATCTTTAGGTTTTGGTGTTCAAACAACAGCTGAGGACAAATTTGGAGTAACTATTCCAGCCTATAGGCATGATGTTCAAAATATCCAAGATATTACTGAAGAGATTGTACGTATCATTGGGATTGATAATATTGAAGCAAAAGCGTTAAAGTTTATTGAACAGAATCGTACTAACGATACCATGAAAAGGTATTATGCAAAAAAAGAGTTACGCTCACGTGCAGTTTCTGCAGGTTTTGATGAAAGTATGTCATATGCCTTTACAGACAAAATGCTTCTAACAAAGTATAACTTTCCTGTTGTAGATGAAGAACTAGACATTATTAATCCTATTACAGCTGACTTCAATACACTAAGAACAACTATTGCTATCAATTTATTACAAGCTGCAAAACGGAATGTTAACTATTCTAAAAAATCAACAGCACTTTTTGAAATTGGTACCATCTTCAATGAAAATCGTGAAGAAAAAGATGTTTTAAGCCTTATATATACTGGACAAAAAGAGTCAGAAAATGTTTCCAATGCAGGAAAACCTGAAAACATTGACTTTGAAAGTTTCGTAAAAAAAGTTTCATCTGTTATTGGAAACTTTGAACTACGAACATCATTACAAACAAATGAAATTATTCATCCTTATCAATCTGCTGATATTATTATTAATAATCAAACCTGTGGATACCTAAGTAAAGTACATCCTACTGTTTGTGAAGAATTTGATTTAAAAGAAACTTTTATTGCAGAAATAGACTTTTCAGCTTTAGTACCACAACATATTAATGCTAATTCCATTTCAAAATTTCAAGGTGTCTATAAAGATTTAAGTTTTGTCATTAACAAAAACACACCTTACAGCCAAATATGTTTAACGACCAGAGCATTAAAGCTCCCATTACTTAAAAAATTCTATGCCGTTGATGTCTATGAAGATGAAACACTTGGAGATGATAAAAGTTTATCTTTACGTCTTTTTATACAATCACTAAATGATACTTTAAAAGATGAAGAGATTGATCAAACAGTTAATGCTATTATCAGAGAATTAGAAATTACTTATGGGGCTAAGCTTAGATGAAAAATGTAACCGTTTCAGCAGTTGAAGAAGCCTTTACATTAGAATGTTTGGACATTGCACCTGACAAATCTATTTCACATAGATGTGCTATGTTCTCTCTTCTCTCGGACAAACCTTCTAAAATCAAAAATTTCCTTTTAGGGGAAGACACTTTAGCCTCTCTATCCATTGCTGAACAACTGGGTGCAAGGGTACAAAGAGAAGGTGGGAATGTTCAGATTATTCCTCCTTCTAAACTTACAGAGCCTTCAAATATTTTAGACTGTGGTAATGCTGGAACGGGTATGCGACTTTATGCTGGTTTGCTTTCAGGTATTGAAGGTTCTTTTATTCTAACAGGTGATAAATATTTACGTTCACGCCCTATGAATCGTGTTGGCATACCTTTACGTAATATTGGTGCAAAAATCGATGGTAGAGAAAATGGTAACCTTGCCCCTTTAGCTATTAGAGGTGGTGACTTAAAGTCATTTAAATATGCTTCACCTATTGACTCGGCTCAAATTAAATCAGCACTTATTCTTGCTGCCCTTCAAGCTGATGAGACATCACTCTATAAAGAAGAACTTCTATCAAGAGACCATACAGAAAGAATGTTATCTGGTATGGGTGCAACCGTGGCTTTACAATCTGATGGATGGATTAAAATTGTGCCTCTGGAAAAACCTTTAAACCCATTAAACATAACTGTACCAGCCGACCCATCAAGTGGCTTCTTCTTTGCCGTTGCTGCTGCTATTATTCCAAGTGCATCAACAGTTATTAAAAATGTAACACTCAATCCTACTAGAATTGAAGCCTACAAAATCCTAGAAAAAATGGGTACAAATATTTCTTATATCGAAAAAGAAAATATCTATGAACCAATTGGTGATATAGAAATTTCTTATAATGGTACACTTTCAGCTACAACCGTTGAAAGTAACATTGCCTGGCTTATTGATGAACTCCCTGCTCTATCCATCGCTATGTCTGTCGCTAATGGAACTTCTTTAGTAAAAAATGCGAAAGAATTACGTGTTAAAGAGAGTGATAGAATTAGTACTGTACTTACAGGTCTAAATGCTTGTGGTATAGAAACGATAGAGCATGAAGATGGATATGAAATAATTGGTGGAGAAATA
Source organism: uncultured Sulfurovum sp. (assembly GCA_902727905.1). Lineage (GTDB taxonomy): Bacteria > Campylobacterota > Campylobacteria > Campylobacterales > Sulfurovaceae > UBA1140. Next base: position 7,210 of record CACVAR010000202.1, read on the forward strand.
AAATCTGCCACAGTCAATAGTCATGGAGATCATAGAATAGCTATGAGTTTTGCCATTGCTGGACTACTCTCAGAAATGAAAATTGAAGACACAGAATGCATTGATACTTCATTTCCAAATTTTTTCGATATACTTACTCAAATTACACATATTAAGGATTAATATTATGAAAATTGAACTTGCTTCAAGTTATGGCTTCTGTTATGGTGTAAAACGTGCCATTGAAATTGCTGAAGAACACAAAGACTCTTTTACTTATGGACCTCTAATTCACAATACCGATGAAATTAATCGTCTTAAAGATGGATATAATATTGGTTTAATAGAAAAGTTTGAAGAAATCGAAAATGATAGTACCGTTGTTATACGTACTCATGGGATTCCCAAAGATGAACTAACACACTTAAAAAAACAGAAAAATAAAATTATAGATGCTACCTGTCCTTATGTTACAACACCCCAAAACATTGTAGAAAAAATGAGTACAGAAGGTTATTCAATCGTTATCTTTGGAGATAAAGAACATCCAGAAATCAAAGGGGTCGTCTCTTATGCCACCAAAGCGAATGATACTTATATAGTCTTAACTCCTGAAGAGTTAAAAGGCTTACCTTTAAAAAGTAAAGTAGCTGTTGTATCTCAAACTACTAAAAAACCTGAAGACTTTGCAAGTATTGTGTGTGCATTAATACAAACCAATAAAGAAGTTCGTGTTTTCAATACCATTTGTAATGCAACATTCGAAAATCAGGATGCAGCCTCAGAACTTGCACAAAAAGCTGATGTGATGATTGTAATCGGTGGGAAACACTCTTCAAATACAAAAATGCTACACAGTATTTCTCAAAAAGATTGTGCAGATAGCTACTTGATAGAAAATGAAACTGAACTTGATGCCTCTTGGTTTAAAAATAAAAACTTATGTGGTATCTCAGCAGGAGCTTCAACACCTGATTGGATTGTACAGGATGTTATTTCAAAAATAGAAGAAATTTCTTAATCTTATAAAACTCAACATTCTAAACACTATTTTAAATTTCTAGAAAATAGTGTTATCCTGACTAAGATACTACTCCTTAAACACCATATTTAGATATTTTTATATAGCATTAAATATAAAAGAGTATAATAGCGCAAAATTAGGCACAAGCAAGGATTAGTAAGCATGAAATTCGAAGATATCGAAATAGAAGACGTAGATTTTGGAGCGATGCTCGAGGAGTCGTTCAAAAAAACAGACACAAAAAGTGATTTAGTAGACGGTGTAATCGTTAAGATAGTTGAAGCTGACAATCAGGTAATTATTGATATAGGTCGTAAAAACGAAGCATTAATGTCATTAGACCAGATTAGAGATGAAGATGGTGAAATTTTCTTTAAAGAAGGTGAAACTATTCAAGTTGTTATCACTGGACAACGTGGTGAAAGACCAAGCGTATCTTACGAATTAGCAGAGCAAAGAGCTGCCTTAGCTGAGTTTATTGAAGAGTACGATGAAGAACAAGAATACGTAGTTGAAGGTACAATCACAAAGAAAAACAAAGGTGGATTTGTTGTAGATGTTTCTGGTTTAGAATTCTTCATGCCAAGAACACTTTCTTATATCTCTTATAAAGTTGATCCAATTGGTAAGCAAGTTAAAGCACTAATTGTTAAAGTAGACAAAGAAAAAAATTCAGTAGTAGTTTCAAGAAAAGCGCTTATTGAGCGTGAAAAAGCTGAAACACAAGAGATTGTGGACAGATTATTAGAAAATAGAGCTGTGGTTGTTGGAACAGTTAAGAAAATTACTTCTTACGGTATGTTCGTAGATGTTGGTGGTATGGATGGACTTGTTCACTACTCACAAATTTCTCACAAAGGTCCAGTTAACCCTTCTAAATACTACAAAGAAGATGATGAAGTTAATGTTATTGCTATTGATTATGACAAAAAGAAAAGACACCTTTCTCTTTCAATCAAAGAAGCAAACCTTGATCCATGGAAAGACATTGACAACACATTAAGAGCTGGAGACACTGTTTCTGTAACCGTATCTAACATTGAGCCTTATGGTGCATTTGTTGACCTAGGTGAAGACTTAGAAGCATTTTTACATGTATCTGAACTTTCTTGGGAAAAGAATGTTAAACATCCAAAAGATTATATTGAAATTGATCAAGTTATTGATGTTGAAATTATCGAAATTGATAAACAACAAAGAAGACTTAGAGTTTCAAGAAAAACATTACTTCCAAAACCAATTGATCAATTTGCATCAGCAAACAGAGTTGGTGATGTAATTACAGGTATTGTTTCATCAGTAACTGACTTTGGTGCATTTGTTAAAATTGGTGCTGTTGAAGGTCTATTACATAATCAAGAACTTTCTTGGGAAAAATCTGAGTCAGCTAAAGAACTTTACAAAGCTGGTGATGAAGTTGAAGTTAAAATTATCAAAATTGATAGAGATCAAGGTAAAGTTTCTTTAAGTATTAAAGCTATGCAAGAATCTCCAGTGGCTGCTTTTGCTAAAAACCATAAAAATGGTGACATTGTAGAAGGTACAGTGAAAGACAAAAAAGACTTTGGTATTTTTGTTTCTATTGAAGCTGGTGTTGATGCCTTAATTAGACTTGATGACTTAGCTCCACTTAAAGAAGAAGAGATTGAAAAAGGTCAAACAATTAGAGCTGTAATTTCTTTCATTGATGCTAAGAGTGATAGAATCAGAGTTTCAGTAAGAAGACTTGAACGTCAAGAAGAAAGAGAAGCACTAGACAAACTAAATGCAGAACAAGATGATAGCATGACTCTTGGTGATGCTTTTGGCGATTTTAAAAGAAAGTAGGAATTGACAAATATGTCTAAGATTACTGTTGTAGTTTGCGATCATATCCACCAAAAAGGTTTGGATATCCTCGCTAACGATGCTGATATAAACCTAATTAATGCTGCTGATGAGCCTAAAGACAAGCTCATCTCAGAAATTATCTCCCTTGCTGATGTTGCCATAACCCGTTCCTCTACTGATGTTGACCAAGCTTTTTTAGATAATGCCACTAAAGTAAAATCTGTTGTTCGAGCTGGTGTTGGTGTTGACAATGTTGATATTGAAGGTTGTAGTAAAAAAGGTATAGTTGTTATGAACGTTCCAACTGCCAATACTATAGCTGCTGTTGAACTTACTATGGCGCATATGCTCTCTTGTGTTCGTCAATTTCCTTATGCCCATAACAACCTAAAGTTAGATAGAGTTTGGAGAAGACAAGACTGGTATGGAACCGAACTTAAAGATAAAAAACTAGGTGTTATTGGTTTTGGAAATATTGGTTCTCGCGTAGGGAAAAGAGCTAAAGCATTTGAAATGGATGTAATTGCTTACGACCCATACATCGACCCAAGAAAAGCAACTGATGTTGACATCTCTTACACAAAAAACTTTGAAGATATTTTGTCTTGTGATATTATTACCATTCACACGCCAAAAAACAAAGAAACATTAGGGATGATTGACAAAGAAGAGATAGCGAAAATGAAAGATGGTGTTGTTCTTATTAACTGTGCGAGAGGTGGTCTTTATGATGAAGATGCACTACTCGAAGGGTTAACATCTGGAAAAATCCATATGGCTGGAATAGATGTTTTTAACAAAGAGCCAGCAACAGATCATCCACTACTTGATTTAGATAATGTAACTGTTACTCCTCATTTAGGTGCTAATACTAAAGAGTCTCAACAGAACATTGCCATTCAAGCTGCTGAAAATGCTATTCAAGCTGCTAAAGCCATTGCTTACCCTAATGCACTTAACCTGCCTATTAAAGAGAGTGAACTTCCTGACTTCTTACGCCCTTACCTTGAACTAATTCAAAAAATGGGAAACATAGCAGCACAAGCTACACGATCTAAAGTTAAGAGTATTAAAGTTACAGCTAAAGGTGATGTTGATGAGTATATTGATTCTTTAACTACTTTTGCTACAGTAGGTCTATTAAGTGAATCGCTACAAGATCAAGTTAACTATGTTAATGCAGAATTTGTAGCTGAAGATCGAAATATTAAAATTATTAAAGACAAAGCCATCAATAACTCTGGACTAACTAACAAAGTGAGTCTTAAAGTTTCTACTGAAAATGGTGACTTCTTTATTGCAGGAACTGTATTTGGTGAAAAGACGCTACGTATTATGGACATTGATGGATATAAACTAGACCTTGAACCAAAAGGAAACCTAATTTTATTTAGAAATACTGATGTCCCAGGTGTTATTGGTGATGTTGGACGAATCGTTTCATCAAATGGACTTAACATTGCTGACTTTAGACTAGGTAGAGATAATCAATCTCACGCCCTAGCTGTTGTTAACATCGATGGCAATATTACAAAAGAAGTTCTATTAGAGCTTTCAAAATTAGAAGCTTGTATTAGTGTAAATCACGTTAGTATCTAATAATATTTCATATCAAAAAACTTCCCTCTTCTTAGAGGGAAACTTGCAGTAACACTTTTCCTACCTAAAGAAATTTTCATAAATTAAAATTATAACTTTAGATAAGTATAGCTATACTTACTCATTAATCAAAAGGATTTCTTATATTCAATTCATATTAATATTTTTTACTTATAATTCTAATAATCTTCAATTATAAAGGATTGACATGTTTCGACGACATTTAAGATACATAATTTTAACCCTACTCCTTAGTTCCCTTGCAATTGCTGAAGACTTAAAAAATCTTTCTTTAGATACAGCATTAAAAATAATGCAAAAAAATAACCTTGAATTAAAAATTTCAAAATTTAATGAAAAAATACGACAGCATGAAGCAAATACAGCCAAAGGTCACAACTATGGTAAACTAGATGCTAAGATTCAGGCGCTACGTTCAAATGATGCTGGAAATATTTTTGGATTTAAACTAAAAAGCCGTGAAGC
>CACVAR010000202.1:12227-29151 GCA_902727905.1 uncultured Sulfurovum sp.
AACCAAGTGATTTAAATAATCCAGATTCAAGAAACCATTACCAAACAACCATTACTTATATGGTTCCACTTTATACTGGTGGGAAACTAGAGCAGTACGGAAAAATAACTAAAGCCCTGCAACATATGAGTCAACTCGATACTTCAAAACTATTAAATGAAAAGGTTTTTCAAACTACAAAAACTTTTTATGATATTTCACTTCTAGATCAATATATCAATAACCTTACTAATATCTCACAAAATATCAATAAACTTAAAAGCATTGTTCAAAATATGAAGGACGAAGGTTTTGCAAAAGAGATTGATGAACTTGAAGTACAAACACGACAAGCAGAAGCAGACAGTCTACTTACTCAAGCAAACTACAATAAAGAATTAGCCTATCAATATCTATCATTTTTATTGAATAAAAGTGTGGTTTCTATCCAACCACTAACAGACCTAGCACCTATACCAGAAATTTATATTAATAACTTTTTACAAAATAATTTAGATATACAAAAAGCAGAATTAGGTCTAAAAATTACAGAGATGGCAATCAAAGCAGAAAAAGCTAATTTCTTACCAACAGTAGGCGCTTTTGGAGAATATGGGTCATCAGACAATGAAGCTTTTAATGAATTTCAAAATAAAGACTTTTACACAGTAGGTGTTCAACTAGAATGGAACCTCTTCAATGGTAATATAGATAAAAATAACTTAGACAAAGCCAAAGTTGAAAATATGAAAGTACGTGACCAAGTGGAATTAGCACAAAAAGGCATAGGACTTAAAATTGCTAAACTTCAAACTGAAGCTCGTAGCAAAGAAGCTGAAATTAAAAGCCTTGAAACCCAATTTGAATTTGCTTCAAAAGTATATGAGAGTTATCAAGAACAGTACAAAGAAGGAATTACTTCCATTTCTGATGTACTAATTAAACAATCCAAGGAGTTAGAAGTCTTACTTAAACTTTTAACAGCTAAAAACGACAAGAATGCTAAAGTTTTTGAACTTAGAAGCATACTAAATGAAGGAGAACAACTATGAAACTAATTATGATGATACTGTTGGGACTAAGCACATTACACGCTATAGAATTAGAACTATCAGGAGCAGTAATTTCAAACAACCAGAAAATTATTACCAGTAGATACATGGGTATTGTTACACAAATGCATGTGTCAGAAGGTGATATAGTAAAAAAAGGTCAACTCCTCTACGAAATTGACTCTAAGGAGATTGATTCAAAAAAAGAACAAGTTAACCTTGCTATTTCACAAGCACGACTGGCATTACAAATGAATAAAAACCAATATTCAAATATTTTACTAAATCTTGGACGATATAAAAGACTATTTAAAAAAGGAATGGTCTCTAAATATGAACTAGAAAACCTAGAGCTTGGTGCAAAAAATATGGATGACATGGTAAAAATTGCTTCAAAACAAGTTGAACAAGCAAAAGCAATGAAAAAAGAAGTACTAAATCAGTATAATTACCTCAAACTAAAAGCACCAAATGCTGGCGTGATTATTGCAAAAAAACTTTCTGTGGGAGAAATGGCAATACCAGGTATGCCTGGGGTTATACTAACAGATCTTTCAAAGCTAAGTATTATTGTTTCAATATCTGAAAATGATATTAAGTTTATGGAACTGGGAAAAACTGTTGATATTGAAATACCTTCAACAAGTTTTAAAACGACTGGAAAAATCTACTCAATTATTCCGAGTTCAAACCCAATGACACGCAAATTTAAAATGAAGATTGAGTTTGACTCTAAAAACAAATCAATCTATCCAGGCATGTATGCAAAAGTACAAATTAAAGGCTAAAGATGGGAAAAGCAACAACGGAACCTTACGTCATTAAAGATGTCGCAGGTAAATTAGGTAAAGGGTTTTTACGAAATCCTTTAACAGCAGTACTAGGAATTGTAATTCTTGCGCTTGGTTGGATAGCCCTTTCAACCATGCCAAGAGAAGAAGATCCACAAATTGCTATTTCAGGTGGAGGTATTATGGTTGTTATGCCTGGTGCTACGCCTCTTGAAATTGAAAATATCATCTCTAAACCACTGGAGAAAAAGCTCCGTGAAGTACAAGGAATCGAACATGTTTATAGTACCTCTATGGACAGTGTAGGTATTGTTAATGTAATGTACTATATTGGTGAAAATAGAGAAGACTCTAATCTAAAACTTTATGATAAAATCATGCAAAATATGGATCAAATGCCAAAAGGTGTTCAGCAACCATTGGTAAAACCTTTTGACATTGATATTGATGTTCCTATTATTACCGTTGCCCTTTACCAAACAAAAGACTCAAAACTTTCATTAGTAGAATTTAATGAAGAAGTACGAAAGCTAAAACATAAAGTAAATGGTATTGCAAATGTTGCTAAAACACAACTTCATGGTTCACATAAAGAACAGTTTAACATAGAAGTTGATGTTAACAAACTTTCAGCATATCACTTGTCAATGGGTCAAATTATGACAGCATTACAACAATTGGCTGTCAATGTTCCCGATGTAAAAGGAAAAACACAAGGTGATAAACTTATCTTCTTTGGTGTCTCAAATGCCATTAATGGGATTAAAGACATTGAAGGTGTACGTGTAACATCCTATAGAGATTCACCCGTTTACTTACGTGATGTGGCTAAAGTAGAACAAAGTATTGACAAGCAAAACTTTCAAGATGTAGAACTAATCTTTAGACCTGATAATGATACGTCAAAAGAGCTAACAAAAAATATTTCACAAGTTACACTTTCAGTTTCAAAACTTGCAGGAACCAATGCTGTATTTGTTGCACAAGATGTAATGAAACTAATTGATGCGCAAAAAGAACGCTTTAATGAACTTGGTATTGAATATCGTAAAACAAGAGACTATGGAGAAAGAGCAAACGAAGCTGTTGATGAGTTAATGCACCACTTGGTCATTACCATCATAATTATTGCTGTTATGTTGGTATTTGCACTTGGTTGGAGAGAGTCACTCATTGTAACCTTCTCTGTTCCAGCAATTTTAGCCATTACGCTCTTTATTGCTTATATAACTGGTCAAACCATGAATAGGATTACCCTCTTTGCATTCTTACTCTCATTAGGTCTACTGGTTGATGCTGCTATTATTGTTATTGAAAATATTCACCGTCACTTACATAGTCCAGGTGTAGAAGACAAAGAGATGGGTGAACTACTTGTTGAAGCTACAGATGAAGTTGGAGGACCAACAAATATTGCAACACTGGCTATTATCATGACCATGGTACCGATGGCATTTGTTGGAGGAATGATGGGTTCATTTATGAAACCCATACCTTACAATGTACCTGTAGCACTATTTGCATCACTAATTGTTGCTTATATATTTACACCTTATTTAAGTTTGAAGCTTTTAAAAAAACCTGAACATGGTGAAAAACATGATATGGAACATAACCCTTATGGAATCTGTGAAGTATGTAATGATGGAACCTGTCCAACATGTCAAGATAAAAAGAAAGAGGAAAAATAGATGGAAAAACTTGAAAGCTTTATCTATTGGATTTTAACAAGTGAATTTAGAAAAAAGATGGTTATTATTTTAACTATCTTAGCATTTTTTGCATCATTATTGATGTTCCCATCTGGGGGAGTACTGGCAAGAATGCTACCAGGAAAAAGTGCAACAACCTACTCTATTTATGTAGACACACCGACTGGTAGCTCAATCCAACAAACAAAAAAAGTAACAGGCTGTGTGGCAAATATTTTAAGGGAAGAAGATGAAATACTTGATATTTCAATCTATTACGGACAAGGTATTCCTCTTGATTATGCTGGACTAGTTAAAGGTTCACTCATGAAAAGAAGTGAAAATGTTGCTGAGCTCTCTATTAACTTAACACCTAATGAAGTAAGAGAAGAAGCATCATTTTTAATGATTAGCCGTTTACGTCCTATTGTTCAAGAGACTTGTCAAGGTGTCGTTCCTGGTTCAGTAATTAAATTTATTGAACAACCATCTGGTCCTCCTACTCTTGCTCAGATTGTTGTAGAAGTACATGGAGAGGGTATCCCTCAAACAAGAAAACTCTCTGTTGAAGTAGCTAATATATTAGCAAATACTAAAGACTTAGTAGATGTAGATATTATGGCTGATGATATTTATGAAAAATACCAACTTGTTCCAGATATTGAAAAAATTGCTGTTGAAAAATTAGGTATTGAACAAGTTAACAATATCTTATATTTGGCATTTGAAGGTATGGTTATTGCTACAAAAAACTCTGCAAATCGTTCTTTACAAATTCCTATTTATTTGGTTTTAAGTGATGAAACAAAACGTTTAAAAAATACGAGTTATGATGCTATACGATCAAAACTATCCTCATTGACACTAATGAATAGACAAGGTTTAATGATACCACTTACAGAAGTAGTTAAGATTGTAAAAGTGAATTCTAACCCTACCATTATGCACAAAGATTTAAAACGTATGATTAATGTTATTGCTGAAACAGATAATGTATCACAGGTTTATCCTTTATTGGATGCTCGAGCAAAAATGAAAGAGCACTTTTCAGATCAATACCATGTTACAACTGCTCCAATTTCAACCTATATGTTCGATCTCGAACTAGAACATAAAAGAACAGGAGATAAATATCTTTTACGTTGGGATGGAGAGATGAAAGTAACACTCGATACCTTTAGAGACTTAGGTGCTGCCTTTATTGCTGCCTTAGTCCTTATATTCTTTTTACTTGTTATTTACTATAAAAGTTTTGCTTTAAGTGGTATTATTTTAGGTGGTTCATTCCTTTCATTAATTGGTGTTATTCTAGGACACTGGGTGGCAGATTTAGTTACGACACACACCTTCTTCTTAACAGCTACCTCGTTGATTGGATTTATTGCACTCATGGGTATATCATCAAGAAACTCATTACTCTTAATTGATTATGCAATGGGACTTATTAAGGAACAAGGTGTTGAGAAGAAACGTGCAATTGCATTAGCATCAGCAACAAGAGCAATACCTATTTTCTTAACAGCTGTTGCTATTATTCTAGGTTCAGCCCTCTTAGCTGGAGACCCAATCTTTGGTGGACTTGGTGTGGCTTTAATTTCAGGTACAATAGCAGCTGTTTTTGTATCTTTACTATTTGTACCAGTACTTATGGATAATGCAGATGCAATGATGCCTGATGACTATGTACACCCTCCAAAAAAGTCTGGTAAATTTTTTGAAACTTTAAGTAGTCTATTTGTAGCCATCTTCAAGAAAATTGGTGCTTTATTCTCTTTTTTAATAGGAAAAATTCAAGGTACAAAGAAAAAAGAAGAGGAAAAATAGAACAAACTATTTTTATCTCCTTTCCCCATCTAAAATTTTAGATGGGTTTTATAAAAATACCTTAAATAACATTTCTTTCAATTCACGCTTCATTCCCTTCGTTAAACTTTTTTTATTTGTAAATATATAAAATGGAACAGTATTTGACCTAGAAGTAATTAATCTTTTTCTTAATGTTGAAACTTCATCAATTTTAATACTCTTTTCACCATCATAAAGTAAAAAATTTTTATCAATACCAATTGAGAGTGAGACAATAGAATAAGCAAAAAAGTCACTGTTTTGATTGTGTTTATTAATAAAAACATTTAATAACTTCTCTAATCTTTTCTCTTTTTTTTGAGATACTTTACCAAACTTTTCTCGAAATGTATAACGTTCTTCTTCACTCAATTCTAATAATTTATAAAATTCTGAAAGGTTCTTCCATTTTGCTTTAAAAAGATATTTACCAAATAATATATCTTCAAAAGCAGCTAAATAATAGCGTTCTTGATAAGTTAGAGAAAGTTGATATTTTATTTTAAAATACTCTTTTTTAAAAAGTGATATCAACCAATTCTCATCTAACTGAGAAATAATATCTAACTGTTTGACACTATTTTTTTCTTTAGAAAATTTCCACATCATCGAAATACTCTCATATACTTTTTTATCGCTAGGAGATGTGGAAAGATACTCTTTTGCCAAATAGGTTATAATTTTTTCTAATAATGTATCTAAACGTGAAATATTATGGGTAAAAAACACTTTTTTATACAAGTTGAAACGACTCTCCAATAAATGTTCAATATCTGCTAAAGATGATGACATAAAGGAGAGTTTAAACTTTTGATTTTCTTCAACTAATATGGCTTCCCTCGTTATTCTTAAAAAGTCAGCAGAGGTCGAAATATACCCAGATGCTAATAAATCTCTGTTAATATAATCAATCCTATCAGCGTCAACTGATGAAGCAACATAGTCATGTAAAGTTGTATATTCAAAGTTTTTTTTCTCTACATTGTTCAAGATATTCTTAACCAGAAGATAATAGAGTTCGACTATCTCTCTATTTACTTCTTTGTTTTCTCCTAATTCATACTGAAAAAGCATTTCAAGGTAAGCATAACCAATACTCTCATGAAGTACTAACTTTCCATTGGAGGTAATATTTTCATAAAATTTTAAAAAGTTTTTCTGCTCTTTATTAGCTACTTTAACTTTTTTCATTGATAAATACAGACGCTTCAATGCATATTCTGTTTGATGAGAAAAAGGCAAATGCCCAACATCATGTAAAAGTCCAGCTAAGCGTAATGCTTGAAGAAGTACAAGATAAATAATATCAAGCTTTTTATCTAAGGAAAAAGAAAAACCTAGAAGTGTTTTATCTGCAATATCAATATGATTTAAATCAATATTCAAATGATTATCTAAAATAATATTTTCAATTTCAATTTTAGCAGAAATTAAAAAGTTTTTACGACTTCTTTCTGAGCTGTTAATAAGAGAGTTTTTAAACATATAAGAAGCAACATGCATTGTTCCTAACGAATGAATATATCGTTTTGTTGATATTGAAGGAAATGCAAAATATGCTAAAGCATTTTGAGAGACAAAAAGCAACCTATTAATAATTTTACTTTTTAGAAATTTCTCCTCTAATTTACTATAAGGTATATGTCCATAAACAGTATCATTTACAATATTATTTTGTTTCATTTATTACTTTCCTGTGTTAATATGTTCTATATTATATTAAATATTTCTTAGAGTTAATAAGCTTGTCTTGTTAAGAAACAAAAGATAAAATTATACATAAAAAAAAACTCGAACTTATGTAACATATTACTTCTCTTAATCTCCCAATATAAAACAATTTCATTACCATTTAAGTTACTGTAGAATAAAATTTAATGCGTTTATTACCGAAATTCTTAACTTGAAATAGGTATATGGCTAAAGAACAATGTCCACTGGAGGGTAAATTGAAACAAATCGTAATGCTTGTATTACTATCATTATCTATATTACAAGCTAACAATCTCGGATTAAATGAAAAACTGGGGGCTATGGTGCCACTTGATTTGACATTTATCGACGAAACAGGGAAAAGTAGAACTTTAAAAGACTACATGGATGGAAAGCCAACCATCATTTCTCTTAACTACTTCCGTTGCTCAGGTATCTGTACTCCACAACTAGAAGACATGGCACAAATGTTAAGTAAGCTTGACTTAGCAGAAAACATCGACTACAAAGCACTTACTATCTCATTTGATGAGACAGAAACACCACCACTTGCAGCAGCGAAACGTAAGAGTCACCTTACATCAATGACAAGACAATATGTACCTGATGCATGGCATTTTATACTTTCTGAAAACAATTCTTCAGCAATCCTAGCTGATTTAGTAGGTTTTACTTATCAGAAAACTGTAAATCCAGCATCAGGAGTAGTAGACTGGGTCCACCCAGCTGTACTAATTATGTTGTCACCAGAAGGAAAAGTAACGCGTTACCTCAATGGTATCGAACAACTTCCTTTTGATGTAAAAATGGCGCTTATGGAAGCAGGTGAAGGTAAAATAGGACCAACCATTGCAAAAAACTTACTTTTTTGTTTTGCATATGATCCAAAAGCTAAAACCTACATTTTTAAATGGGAAAAAATAGCAGCAACAGTTATGTTTGCAATCATGTTCCTTTTCTTTATCTATCTAGTAAAGACAAGTAACAGAAATGATGACAGAGAACATCATCAAAATAAAGGAGACAATTAGATGAGTAAAACTTATTTCGACGAAACACACTGTGCCATTGGGCACCCGAAAAGTACATTCATGCAGTGGATGCTTACTGTTGACCATAAAAGAATTGGTATTATGTATGCAGCTGTAATGTTTTTCTACTTTTTCATTGCTGTAGCTACAGCATTTATGATGCGTTTGGAGCTTTTAGCACCAGGTGGTCAATATTTAGATGGAGACACATTTAACCAAGCATTTACACTTCATGGTGTAATTATGATTTTCCTATTTATCGTTCCAGGGATTCCTGCGATATTTGGTAACATTGTAATGCCTTTAATGATCGGTGCGAAAGATGTATCTTTCCCGAGACTTAACTGGTTTACATTCTGGTTATATGTAGCTGGTACATTTATCGCAATGGCATCATTATTTACAGAAGCTGGTTTTGCCGATACAGGTTGGACATTCTATGCACCATATTCAATTAACACCAGTACAAACGTAATCTTTACACTTGTAGCTGCATTTGTTCTTGGTATGGCTTCAATTCTTACAGGACTGAACTTCCTAGTAACAATTCATAGACTTAGAGCACCAGGTATGGGTTTCTGGAAAATGCCACTGTTTGTATGGGGAATCTACGCAACAGCATGGATTCAGCTTCTTGCAACACCAGTAGTTGGTATTACACTTATTCTAGCAATCATGGAAAAATACTTCGGTATTGGTATCTTTGATCCAGCAAAAGGTGGAGATCCAATTTTATTTGAACACTTATTCTGGATTTATTCACACCCAGCTGTATATTTAATGATTCTTCCAGCATTTGGTATTATGTCTGAAATTATTCCTGTATTCTCAAGAAGAGAAATCTTTGGATACAGAGCTATTGCTATCTCATCAGCGTCAATTGCTGGTATTGGTTACTTAGTATGGGGTCACCACCTTTATACATCAGGTATGGCAGACACAGCTAAAGTTATCTTCTCATTCTTAACATTCTTCGTTGCGATTCCAACAGGTATTAAGTTCTATGACTGGATTGCGACAATGTACAAAGGTAAAATTATCCTTTCTACACCAATGTTATGGGCTTTAGGAACAATTGTTACATTTACAATCGGTGGACTTACTGGGGTAACTATTGCAATGGTTGGTGTTGATATTCACCTTCAAGATACATACTATACAGTTGCTCACTTCCATTACGCAATGTTAGGTGGAGTTGTATTCTTACTATTTGCTGGTATGCACTACTGGTTCCCACTTGTTACAGGTAAAATGTACAATGAATTCCATGCTAAAGCAGCTTTCTATACTCAATTTGTAGGATTTAACTTATTATGGTTCCCAATGTTCATCGCTGGTTACTATGGTATGCCAAGACGTTACTTCGATTACCTTCCTGAATTTGAGATTTATCACCAATTCTCATTTGTTGGAGCAGTAATCTTTATCTCTGGACTTGTTTACATGTTTGTAGTATTCTATAAAGGTTGGACTAAAGGTGAAGCTTCTGGAACAAATCCATGGAACGCTACAACACTTGAGTGGCACCTACCATCATCACCACCACCATTAGAAAACCATTCTAAAGTTCCTTATGTTGACTTTAATCCGTATGAGTATCACCACGGTCAACCAAAAGTTAAATTTAACTACGAAACTATGCAAAGGATAGACTAATGTCAGGACCATACGTACCAGAAATCGCAATAGATCGCGAAGGAAATGAACATGTAGTTCAAGGTTGGCAAGATGACTTTTATGGTGGTAAACTAGGTTTCTGGCTATTTATGTTTACCGAAGTATTAATGTTTGGTGCTATGTTTATGGCACTTGCATACTACAATACTTTACATCCACAAGACTTTTTAGATGCTTCTGCATCTTTAAATAGATTACTTGGTGGAATTAACACCGTAGTACTATTGGTATCAGCACTGACAATGGGTCTTGGTCTACTTAACATGAGAGTAGGTAAAATTAAAGAAGCAAAGTTAATGATTTGGGCAACAATAATTCTTGCTGCTGCCTTTTTAGTTATTAAAGGTTTTGAGTGGAGAGCTGAGTACAATCATGGTATTTTCTTAATGCATGACCAGTTACTTCCAGGTTCTTCATTACCATTTGGACAGAAACTATTCTTTGGACTTTACTTTACAATGACGGGACTTCACGGTTTCCATATTATTATTGGTATTGGACTAATGATTTGGTTACTTAAAAGAATTAACGCTGAAAAAGTAAGACCAGATCACCATATTTTACATTGGAATATCGCACTATACTGGGACATCGTACACCTTATTTGGGTATTTGTATTCCCTTACTACTACATGATCGGAGCAGGAGGAGCTACAGGTGGACACTAATACTATAGATTACGCACAAGAGCGTTCTGGTTACTACAAAATTCTTGTAGGACTATTAATTTTAACAGCTGTAACATTTGTTCAGCCCCATATGTTTATGACAGAGTCAACATTTTTAGCGCAAATGATTATTGCTGTAATAAAAGGTTGGTTAATCATAATGTTTTATATGCACTTAAAAGGTGAAACACTTATTATTTGGATGACTGGTTTCTCACTATTTATTGTATTTACATTCTTCGCAATTGTAATTGGTGTCGATGTACAACAATTCCAGTACCTAGATGAGAGTCATATTACGGCTACAATAACACCAATGGCTGATGCAGCAAATGCTGCTTCGTCAACAAA
Source organism: uncultured Sulfurovum sp. (assembly GCA_902727905.1). GTDB lineage: Bacteria > Campylobacterota > Campylobacteria > Campylobacterales > Sulfurovaceae > UBA1140. Next base: position 23,026 of record CACVAR010000202.1, read on the forward strand.
TTCAGCGCACTAAGGGAGGCAGATATGGATGTTAACAACACACTAAGTGGTTTTAATTCAATGGCAGCAACATTTGCCAAAGACGTAGACCAAGCATTTTGGATAAACTTTTGGATTTCAATAGTACTAGGTCTATCTGTATTGGTTCCAATGTTCTATTTTGCATGGAAATATAGAGAAAGTAATGTTAAAGATGAAGAGATTGAAAACATTACACATAACACAACACTTGAAATTGCTTGGACTTTAATTCCAACATTATTAATGATGGTTCTTTTTTACTATGGTTATACTTCAATGAAAACATTGAGAACTATGCCAGCAGCATCAGAAAGTATTGTTGTTAAAGTTGAAGGTTCTAAATGGAAATGGAAATATGAATACCCAGCAAATAAATCTGGTCACGTTCATAAAATCACTTCTGTATATGACAAAAAAATTGGTGATGTAAAAAGAGGTCTTTATGTACCTGTTGGAACGAACATTATTTTAGAAATGACTGCACCTCTTAACGATGTACTTCATGCATGGTATGTACCAGCATTCCGTATGAAAGAAGATGTAGTTCCTGGACGTATAACTAAACAATGGTTTAAGTCAGATGTTCCTGGTGAATATGTAGTTGAATGTGCTGAGTACTGTGGTACTGCTCACTCTTACATGTACTCAAAAGTTGTGGTTATGGAACAAGCTGATTACGATGCTTGGTTTGAAAGTAATGCAAAATCACCATTTGAAGATGCTAATGCAGCACCTGTTTCAAAAGGTCAATCACTTTACGAAGACAATGGTTGTGCTGGATGTCACTCAATTGATACAGATGCTACACTTGTTGGACCATCACTTAAAGGTATTGGTGCTAAATATGATGCAGCTTACTTAAAAGATGCTCTTAAAAATCCAAACAAAGATGTACCAGCTGGATTCTTCCCAGGTGTTATGCCACCATATGCACTTCCAGATGCAGATCTAGATGAGCTTGTTAAATACATGCAAGATGCTAAATAAGAGTCTTTTATTATGATAAAAGACTTTTTTATTGTCACTAAATTTATACTCTCCTTTGCAGTAAGTTTATCTGCACTCTTTGCCTACATAATGGCAAAGGGAGATGTGGGAGTAGACATGCTATTGGCAACCTTCTCTGTACTACTTGTAGCAATGGGTGTTTCAACACTTAATCAAGTACAAGAGTACAAAGAAGACTCAAAGATGGAACGTACTAAAAACCGTCCAATTGCTGCAGGACGTATGAGTCCTAAATCTGGTTATATCATTTCTGCTATTCTTATTATTCTTTCTATGGTTCTCATTTATACCCTTTTAGGTTTGACTGGTGTTAATATTTTTGCTTTTGCCTTTATTTGGTATAACGCAATGTACACACCCCTTAAAAAGAAATCAGCTTTAGCAGTAGTGCCAGGTGCTATTTTAGGTGTAATACCTCCAGCAATTGGTTGGCTTGTAGCAGGTGGATCATTAATGGACTTAGATTTCATTGCATTGGGAATTTACTTTTTCATTTGGCAAGTACCACACTTTTGGTTACTTGTAATGCTTTTCCATGGTGATTATAAAGATGGTGGTTACCCAACTGCTATGCGACTTTTTGGTCAAGCTAGTTTACAAAGACTTACTTTTGTATGGTTAATCTTTACTATTCAAGCTGGGGTTTTCTTAGTTTCAATCTTTGAGCCATTAACTACTTCAGTAGTACTAAGTGTTATTGTTGGAATATTTGCATTTGTTTCATCACTAGAGCTACTTAAAGAAAAATTTGAGCTAAGTAATGCTCGTTCAGTATTTTGGAAAATTAATGCAGCTTTTTTAGCCATTATTATTATTCTAAGTATTGATGAGTATATTAAGCATCAGATCCTTTAATTTATACTCATTCTCATAAATTTATGAGAATGATATAATAGACTTCTATAATCACTAAAACATAGCCATTATAAAAATCTATTACAACCATTCAAGGACAACAATTATGCAAGAAGAAAATCAACAAGCTAGAGAAATATACTCTTTAGAAAAAATATTCACAACAATACTAAAAGCAAAAAATAATATGGCCAAGAAAAGGCTTATATTTGATCAAGGTCCAATAGGTGGCTTGGCTGTAAAATGGGTCATTCTATTTATTCTTTCACTACCTGTTATGCTTTATGCAGGAATTTTTAACCCTACTATGTTTGCAATATTAGGTATAGCACAAGCCATTATTTTCTTTGTTGTCTTTTTATCAATGGTCATGATTATTATTGCTACAACAGTTTTTATTAATAATAATAAAGTTATAAGAGAAGTTACTCCTTCATGGAATAAACATTTTCCAGATATTGACTTAAAACTTGCACTCTCCTCTTCAGCAACACCTTATAAAGATTTTTTTAAACATTATAATAGTGCATTAGAGGAAAACTTAACAGGTAATGAACTAAAAGAAAAACTAGCACAAAGCTTTGCTACTATGGAAGCAGAAAATCAATCACTCATGGATGCTATAAGAAAAAATGAAGGTAAAAGATAACAAATGATTAGAATAATACTAACCTTAATCCCCTTACTTGTAGTTAGCCTTTCAGCCTCAAATAAAGAACTACTCAAACAGAAATGTGCCAACAGCGATGCACAAGCATGTTATGAAGTAGGACTTCCATTAACACAAGGTGAAAATGCAAAAGTTCAAGACATTCTTGATGAAGGTATGTCTTACATGCGTAAAGCCTGCCATAGTGGGGAAGAAAGAGCTTGTGATGTCATGGGTGCACAATACTACAAAAATAAAAATTATACCATTGCAAGAAAGTTCTTAACTAAATCTTGTAATCGTGGTATAAAAAGTGCTTGTGAATCAGTTGGTGTAATCTATAGAGATGCTCATGATGTTAGACAAGATGATGTAAAAGCAAGAGAATTCTTCACTAAGGCTTGTAAGCTAAAAAGTGGGGATGCATGTTATAATGTTGCTATAATGTATCGAGGTGGTTTCGGTACAGACAAAAATAGAACCATTGAAAAAGAGTTCTATAAAAAAGGATGTGATGCTGGCTTAAAAGCTGGCTGTGACCGTTTTACTGAACTTGACAATGAAGACAGAGGAATTGAAACTGGTATTCTATCAAAAATAAAAGGATGGTTTAAATAAAATGTCCCTACCTATATTACTCTCACTAGCATTTGCTTTCATGGTCTTCTTTGTAGGTGGCTATGTTTTTATGATGCTAGGTATTATGAGAGCAGATCAAAATGATGTAGCATCACGTAAAAAACAAGGTTATAATCAAGATATTATTCCTAAAAAAATAGAAAAAGAAGAGACAGAGGAAACAGTAGAAGCTAAATAAGCTTCTAGCTATAAATAAAAAACAACTAAATTGTCATGGAAAAAATTCGGCTCTCTTGTGTACTTTCAAGTAAACGTAAATCAAATGCCATACAAACATTACGTACGAACATACGACTAGACTCCTTCACAACCAATCTATCATCATATATCTGAATTAAACTATCTTCTTCCATCTCTTTTAAACGTTCTAATACTTCCTCTATATTTACTAATTTCATAGAATCATCTGCCCACGAAGTTTCTAGGTTACACATAAGGTTTAAGATGTGTTTTCTAACAATCAAGTCTTCTTTAGTAAGTAAATGACCTCTAAATACAGGTAGTTTACCTGCATTAACGCGTTGAATATAATCTTCAACACGCTTCTCATTTTGAGCAAAAGCATACCACGAATCAGAAATAGAAGACATACCTAAACCTATCATTAAGTGAGTTTTGCCAGCTGCGTAACCCATAAAGTTTCTGTGTAACTTTTTATCTAGCATTGCCTTGTGCATTTTATCCGTAGGTAAAGCAAAATGATCCATTCCTATCTCTTCATAACCTGCTTCAAAAAAGAGCTGTTTTCCCAATTCATAAAGTTCACGCTTATACTCATCTTTAGGCAGATCATTTTCATCAAAACCTCGCTGTCCTACTCCTTTAATCCAAGGTACGTGGGCATAAGAATAATAAGCTATTCTATCAGGTCTTAATTTAATGGTATTAGCAATGGTAGTTTTTATATTCTCTTTATTTTGATGAGGCAAACCGAAAATAATATCATGAGAAATAGACTCATAGCCTATCTCTTTACAAAGTCCATGTATACGCTCTACTGTTTCATACTTTTGAATACGATTAATGGCCTGTTGTACAGTTGGATCATAATCCTGAATACCAAAAGAGGTTCGAGTAAACCCTAGATTAAATAAAGTCTCTAACTGCTCTTTTGTTGTGTCATTAGGATGTGCTTCAAATGAGAAATCAAAAACCTCATGTCGTGTGGCTTCTTTAAAAATACCATCAATCATTCTTTTTAAATTTTCTGAAGAAAAGAAAGTGGGTGTTCCTCCACCTAAGTGAATCTCTCGTATGGAAGGTTTATCTTCTAAAAGTTCAACATAAAGTCTCCACTCTTTTAAAACAGTATCAATATATTCATCTTCTACTGAATGCCGTTTAGTAATATGTTTATGACAAGCACAAAAAGTACAAAGGTTTTCACAGTAAGGTAAGTGAATGTAAAGACTAATGCCCTCTTCTGAATTACTTTCATTAAAAGAATTTTGAACGGTTCTAATCCAATTTTCTTTTGAAATTCCCTCTTTATCCCAAAATGGCACAGTTGGGTAAGATGTATATCTCGGTCCAGGTATATTATATTTTTGAATTAGAGATGAACTATTCAAATGTTCCATTATTTTCCTTAATTATAATTATCATAATACTAACTAAAAAATAGTTAATATTCATGACTTAGGTCAATATTTAGTATCATAACTTAGTCTATAATACTTACATGAAAGATATGAGGGTTATAATCAATCACCTTTGAAAAACTTGTTTCATTCATTATTTAAGTACATCTCTGTAAATCGTTGTTGTTTTTCACAACTTAAATAATTTTACTCATATCTTTCTAAACTTCTAATAACGTTTTTAACTTCTCTTTATCTAAAAGTAAATTATTTTTGTCAATAATTTCTAATTTTTTTAATTGACTTAAAATTCTTGAAAGTGTTTCTGGTGCCATATTTAAAAAATTAGCTATCTCTTTATTTTTACCATATTGAAAGTCATTAGGGTATTCATCAAGAAAAGAACAAACCTTAGCTAGAGCATCATAAACCATATTACGATTAATCACTTGCTCTAGCTGTTTTATCTTGACTGTCATTGATTTAATCATGTGAAATGAAAAATGAGCATTCGTTTGTAAAAGATTAAAAAACTTTTCTTTATCAATTAATAAAACTTCAACGTCATCCCTCTTTGCAATAGCTGTAGCAGGGAATCTAAAATTTTCTAAAGATGACATCTCTGCAATAAAAGTAGATCTTCTAAAATAATGAATAACTATTTCATTTCCTTTTAGATCTGTTTTATAAACCTTTATATACCCATCTAACAACAAATAAAAATATTGTGGCTCCTCTCCCTCATAAAACAAAATATTATCATAGGAAAGTTTTTTAAGAGTAGCCATATTTGCTAAAAGCTCTATTTCACTGTCATCAAGCATTTTCAACAACTCTAATTTTCGAAGTTTATCTGTAATCATTTGATAATTATAACAGAATTATCTCTTTATAAATATTCTAGTTAGCTATAAATTGACGCATATCAATTTATTAGTTATAAATGCTGTTATAATTGTCCAAAAACTCACTTTTTTAACAGATTAAATATTATAAAATAAAATAATAATTATAATTTAAGTAAATTAATATATCTCCCTACTATAGTCCTAAAATATTATCAAAAACAACATAAATTTAAAAAAATTTCTACATTATTGAAAATCTTCTAAAGCCCATAATATAGTTAATTAAGAGTAAATATCTCTTATTTAAAATAGTAAAATACACACATTTTACTCATATAAATTCGATTGTAGAAAAAAATAAAAACTTTTGATGGTGTATTAAGTTTTATATAAAAAAAATGTATTATACTTATAACTGAAGGCTATATTATGGTGATTATAACTTTAACTTAATCATAATATTACAGCCATAATTTTTAAGGAGGTAATGTATGCAATCACATGCAGCATTAGAATATGACTACAC
>CACVAR010000203.1 GCA_902727905.1 uncultured Sulfurovum sp.
GGAGGAATTCTGCCTAAAATCAAAGAGAGTGGTGCGTTAAAAGACCTACACATCAACCTCAGTGGTACAGCCGACAAACTCAGTCTTACCATTGATATGTTGTCCTTTAACATCATCATGGCATTGGTCATTATCTACTTACTCATGTCAGCACTTTTTGGAAACTTTATCTACCCTCTCGTCATTATGGCAACGGTTCCACTGGCAACAGCTGGTGGGTTTGTAGGACTTGCCATGACCAACAGCTACTTAGCCCCACAACCTTTGGACATTTTAACCATGCTTGGGTTTATTATTCTCATTGGTATTGTTGTGAACAATGCCATTCTAATTGTGCATCAAAGTTTAAACCTCATCCGTAGTGGTGAATATGGGCATAAAGAAGCCGTAGTCGAAGCCACTAAAAGTAGAATTCGCCCCATTTACATGAGTTCACTCACGTCTATTTTTGGGATGCTACCTCTAGTTTTAGCCCCTGGGCCAGGGAGTGAATTTTACCGAGGATTAGGATCGGTCATTACAGGTGGGTTGGCATTTTCAACCTTCTTTACCATTTTCATTACACCAGCTCTACTCATGTTCTTTATAAAAATGGAAAAACTACCCAAAAAGGAGAAGCCAAATGAAAACTAAACTCTTATTACTCTCATTAATTACCGTGAGCAATCTAATGGCTCTGAGCATGGAGGAAGCTGTGGAAAAAGCTGTCATGCTTAACCATACCCTCAAATCACAAGAACATAAAATAAACGCTTCAAAAGCCAATGAAGCCCTTTTAGATTCAGCCTTTAAACCCACGGTTTCAAGTAGTTACCGTTATGGAAACCGAAACTTTGAAAATTTTATAAGTACCAAAGAGGAAAGTCTTTTTAACATCTCCGTAGACTACAACCTTTTCAATGGTTTCTATGACAAATACACCCTTGAAAGTCAAAAGTACCTAACCGACTCAGAACAGTGGTTACTACAGTCGAACATTGCTGACCTCAAACAGCTCACCCGTAAACGCTACCTTGCCCTCTTACAAGCTGTGGAAAACAAAACCGTACAAGATGAAGCCGTACTCCTTTTAGAAAAGCAACTCCAAGACAGTGAAAACCTACTCAACCAAGGCATGATTGCCAAGAGTAAATACTTAAAAGTAAAAGTAGAACTGCAAAGTAACCAACAAGCCCAACTGCAAGCAGGAAGTAACATACGCAATGCCAAAAATGCCTTGCGTTCACTCATTCAAGAACAGGTTGACCCACAAACACTGCAAGCACCCCAATCCAACCATGTTGCCCATACCTCATTTGAAGAACTTTACAAACTCAGTCTTGAAAAACGTAGTGAACTCAAATACCTTGAAGCCCTAAAAAAGAGCCAAGAGTCCAGCATGGATGCCGTAGATTCTGTCTACTATCCAAAAATAGGTGTTTCCTTAGACTACAATAAATATGGAGATGAAATCATCCCCAATGGTGTCTCTTACGGTGCTTTAGGCTCCAAAGAAAACGAATTCATGGGAAGCGTCAACATCTCCTACGACCTCTACAGTGGTGGAAAGTCGGACAATCAAAAGATGATTCATAAATCCCAAGTACTTTCTCTAAGTGAAGAGCTAGAGCAAACGAAGTTAGACATTAAACTGCAACTCCAAGAAGCTATGGAACAACTTACGGTAAGCCAAGGACAGATTGAAGTAGGAAGAGCTTCCATTGTCGAAGCCCAAGAGCATTACCGAATTACTAAAAACCGTTATAGAGAACAGCTCGACACAACCACCCAGCTTTTGGATGCAAGACTACTTTTAACGACGGCGAAGAGTAATTTTACTTTGGCTGAGTATTCGTATCAAGATATGTTGGTGAATATTCAACGGGTTTTGGGGGAGTAAAAAATAGAATTTTTTAAACCGAAGTTTTATTTAACTAATGCTTCTTAAGTTTTAATAATATACTAAGCAAGATACCAGTATACTATCTTAATCGTTCACCTATAGGGTGAACATTAGGAACAAATTTGGAAATTAAGTTTAAAACCAAAAAACTACAAAAACAATATGAAAGTTACAGAGAGGCTACTAAAGCCTATGGTGATAAAGTTGCAAAAAAATACATTCAGAGAATTGGTATTCTTAAAAGTGCAAAGTCATTTGATGACCTTTATCAGATTCCTTCTTTAAAATTTCATCCACTAACTGGCAATAGAAAAGGTGAATTTGCCATTTCCCTTACGGGATTTTATCGGCTTATTATCACAAATGATGGTGATCAATTTGATATTGCAAAAATAGAGGAAGTGAGTAAACATTATGATGACTAATATGTATCAAACAGACTTGGCAATACATCCAGGAGAACTTCTAGAAGAAACGTTAGAAGATATTGGAATGAGTCAAAGAGAATTAGCAAACAGACTGGGTAGACCTGTACAAGCAATTAATGAAATAATCAAAGGGAAAAAGAGTATTACATCTGCAACAGCACTAGAATTAGAAGATGTACTAAGTGTCCCCTCACATATTTGGATTGGTTTAGAGAGTGAGTATCAAATGGTATTAGCACGACAAGAAGAACTAAAACAAATGAAAGAAGAGAGTAGTTTAGTCAGAAACTTTCCCTATTCTGATTTGGTGAAACTTGGATTAGTGAAAACAACACGAAAAGCTATTGAAAAAGTTGATGAACTTAAACGATTTTTTGGTGTTGCTAAATTAGTACAAATTCAACATGTAAAAATATATCAACCTGCTTTTCGTGTTTCTAATCACAATAATATTTCACATGAAGCAATAGCTACATGGATTCAAGTAGCTATAATAAAAGCACAAGCTATAGAAACTGAAAGCTTTGAAAAAAAGAAACTAAAAGAGAATTTACCTAAACTGAAATCCTTGATGAATTATAATGATATTAATCAATCAATTAAAGAATTAAAACAACTATTGAATACCTGTGGTATTGCTCTTATACTACTACCTCATTTTAAAAATACTAAAGTCAATGGTGCAACTTTTTGGTTAGATAATAACAAAGCAGTCATTGTTATGAGTTTAAGAGGTAGTTTTAGTGATGTTTTTTGGTTTAGTCTTTTTCATGAAATAGGACATATTATGTTGCATCCTAAAAGAGAAGTTTTTTTAGAAAATGGATATAGTGATCCTAAATTAGAAAAACAAGAAACTGAAGCTGATGATTTTGCAAGTCAATTATTAATTTTGGACAAAGATTTTAAAGATTTTATATCTATCGCTGATTTTTCAAAAACGCATGTTATAAATTTTGCTAAAAAGCAAGGAATTAAACCATCTATAGTTGTTGGTCGATTAATGCGTTATAACTATATAAATTACAATGATTACAACCTTTCTAGTTTACGTGATAGATATAAATGGGGGAGTAAATAACTCATATTAATTACTAACTTTGAACACTTGGTGGAAGTTATACATCAGTAGTAAAACTACTCGTTTATAAACCCACTCGACCCCATAGTATAATCTCTCTCAACCTTAGCAATACGATAATCTTTAAAAATAGAAGCTCTTCCTTCAGGTGGAGGAAAGTCTGACAATCAGAAGATGATACACAAAACCCAAGTACTGTCACTAAACGAAGAGATAGAAAAAACAAAGCTGGACATAAAGCTACAACTCCAAGAAGCTCTTGAACAACTTTTAGTATTCTTATCAATTAGCTCTTACAGATATTGAAAGAGTTATTCAAAATTAAAAAAGAACAGTTTAGTAACTGTTCTACTCTACAACCCTAATGGCATTAGCATCACCTTTAGCTGAGCCATTACCATACTCATTAACAGCTTCTACACCGTCTTGTACCACTACTGCATTGGTGGTTCGGTACTGTAATGTTACAGATTCTTCTGCTCCAGAATATGTGTTAAACGCATTGTCTTTAATTGTAAGAAACTTAACATAACCGTGTCCCTCATTTGCATCTTCCGTATTGTTAGGATTACAATTAATTGACTTGTCAGCTTTAAAACCTGTTGCAGCATAACCCCCTAAAACTAAGTCTCCATAGTAGGCATCATCCGAAGTATTATTAAGCATAGTAATATGTTTTGAGATGATACAGTTTTCAGCACCTATCTCATATCCCCAAGCTGTATCAACAACTTCATTACCTTCAATGTGTATATGATGTGCGCCATCGACATAAATTGCAGCAGCCCAACTCTCTTTGTTACCATAAGCTGGATTATCTGAAATATGCAAGTTTTCTACATAATTATGCTCAATAAATCCAAAACGTGCAGCATCTGTTTTACCGGGAACAACACGACCATTTTTATCGGTACCAGCAGGAGAAGTTCCTTCACCTCCAATAGCATCAATAGCAATATTATTTACATTAATAACACTATTAGTACTAATCTCCCAACGCTGTACATTACCGTTGACAACAATACTTTCACTTGACCCTGTTCTCATGTCATAGATATCATTGTCTCGGATAAGAATATTTCTTATACTATTCTTACCTCCTGTCCCTGTTCCATAGACAGCAATTCCATGGGCATTACTATTACTACTAAAGCTATGAATCTTATTATTTTGAATGGCAATATTTCTAATCTTGCTACCCTCAACAATAATTCCATAAATACCATTGTTCCCAGCCGAATGACCCTGAATATTTAAACCTTCTAAAATAACTTTTTGTGTGTTATCTCCAATGTAAATAAATGTTCCATTCTTACTTGAAGTAAGTGGCTCCATATCGTCTACACCAACAATCTTCGTTTTAGAACGAAAAATCTCTAAAGGGAAATCAGTCTCATCCCCATCCACTTCAATAGTACAGTAACCATTACCTACTATTTCATTACAATTCTCAATGGCTTCAGCAATCGAAGTGTCAGCAACAACATTAGGTGTTTCCGAAAACTTCTGCATCCATGCTTGTTGAGGACGATACTTCTCATTTAAGGTAGGTGTTCCCCATTTATCAGCAGCTTCTAATACAGAGGCACTCATTGCCAATAATAGTAAAGACAATCCTATCGTTGTTAATTTTTTCTCTGGTCTCATATTTGTATCCTTATTAACAGTTCATTATATATTATTATCTTAGATTAAAAATAATTAACCTAAATAATACATAAATAAAATTTAAATTAAGTTTAATAATTAATTTTATATTTTTATAATTTATTAATATATTTACTTTAATCTTTGAAAATAGAGGCTCTTCTACAACTTAAAGTTAGTGAATGGCAGATTGAGGTAGTGATGTATTGGATGCTAAATTACTGTTGACAATAGCACAAAGTAATCTTACTTTAGCAGAATATAATTATCAAGATATGTTGGTGAATATACAACGAATTTTGAAAGATTAAGTATAAATGGACATTTTAAACATACATATAGTTTAACCCAAACTGCTAGTAAAAAAGAGGTAAAGGATAAAGAGAGTAGAGTTCCATAAAAGCTTTGAGAGGCAAGATTATGGAACAAAGAATGATAACAATATACTGCTTAATAGAAGAATTCCTAA
>CACVAR010000204.1:0-3798 GCA_902727905.1 uncultured Sulfurovum sp.
CTACTCTGTTCCAATATTTCCAACTCTTGATGCAAAGCTTTTAACTCATGCAGCGCAATTTTCAAACCTTGTTCAAGTTCTACTTTAGTTTTGCTATACATTATGTTTTGAATGTTTGCTCTCTTCATGGCTTGAACTCTCTGCTTCTCTTGTTTTCCTTGGGTATATAAAGGATAAGCCACAGAAAAAGAGACATAGTCATTTCGGTCAAAGCGTTGGTAGTAACCACCTGTCACTGTTATGTCTGCTTGTTCTTTTTCACGTGCTAAAGTTATGCCCTTACTTGCTACCTCTTTTAATGCTGTAACAATGCCAAGTTTAGGACTTTGTTCATTAATCTTAGTTACTAACAGTTCTAAAAGTTGCTCATGTAAATTTTCCATACTAACCTCATCTGAAAACGTATCTATTTTCAAGTTTCCTATTAAGGCTATCTGCTCTCTGGCAATACTTTCACGCTGTAAAGCATTTTGACGTTGGAGCTGATAAGACTTTTGAAGTAGTTGCGTCTTAATGTACTTGTCCACAGAGTTACGCTCAACAGCTGAAAGATTAATGAGTAGATTCATAGGCGTATTTAAAAACTTAATGTACTCATCTAAAATTGTTAAGGTACTTCTTGAATTAGCAGCTTCTATAAAGGCTTCTCTAATACCAAAGGCAATGTTGACTTTTAAGGCTTCTTTACGTTGTTCTAGTACTTTTAATTTTTCCTCTTCAATGTCAGCAGCAACTTCTAACTTATTTGAAAGAGGAATGGTTTGAGAGAGTCCTACAAATTGATTTTGCATCGCTTCAATGTTTCGTGAAAAGGGTTTGTCACCTTGTATGTCATTGATTCCAGCTTTTAAGATGGGGTCATCCCATAGACCTTCTATCTCTTTTTGCTCTTGTACTATGGAAGCTTCTTCATCAAGTATTTGCAGTTGGTAATTGTTTTGAATGCTATAGTCTATGACTTCTTGTAAAGTTTGTGCTTGAAGTGTTAGAGATAAAGCTAAGAGGATGTAGATTTTTTTCATGATTATCTCCTGTGGGGGTGTGATTGATATCACACCAAAAAATAATTGTTAAAGAATAATTATTAAAGAATTACCGAAGAGCTATGTTTATACTTTTTACCATCTTTTTCAATGTAAATTTTAACTTGCCATGTTCCACCCATAGAATAGTTAATGTTTCCACTGTACTTATCTCCAGAAGCATCGAGTACTTTAATGTAATCCATATATGGCATTCCTGGCATCTCAGGCATAAACACTTTCATCTCTACTTTTGCACCTGTTAAAGCTTTTCCACCATCTGTGATGCTAACGTGCATGGTATTGTCACCCACAACCAAAGGTTTAGCAGAAGAGTATGTTACATCTAAAGAGCCAGCTTTTCCTGATTTGGTGAAACCTTCTGATGCTGAGTCTCCACATGCTACAAAAAATAGTCCTAGAGTTAAAAGTGAAACGAGTTTAAATAATTTTTTCATTTGTTATATCCTTATGTTAGTTAAGACAGTATAAGTTTTTTTATGTGTAAGGTGTGTGGAGAAGAAGAGTATGCTTTTCATAAGGTTTATTGCATACTCTTAAGTAAAGATAGTTGAATTAAATGAAATCTTATTTACGGTTCAACATCAAATACAATCGTTTCAAGTAAAACTACTTCAGGAAGATTACTAATGTCATAAATCTCTTTTTCTTTTTTCCATCCTCCAGTATTAAGGTTTCGTATTTGATGAGTTTGATAATATTTATCTTCCCCAATAGTACCTCCATCAATTAGAAAGTCATAATCACTTCCTCCACTACCAAGAAGAGCTACTTGAGTTATTTCTCCTGCAGCATTAACATAGTAGTAACGATACTTTGGTTGTTCTGCCCAAGAGTGAACCGTATAAAAAAGATTATGTCCATCTACTTTATAAAGAGTTGGTTGATAATTCGCATACCCTATACCAAAACTATTGAATAAGACTAAATTATTTGCTGTTAAACTTACTATACTCCATTCATCACTTATAAAAACTAATTTATCTTCATTTTCAGTAAACTCAACTGATTTAGAGAACCTCCCCCATGAATGGTTTGGATTATAAGCAAGAATATTAGGATTCTCTTTATCACTATAGTCTACAAGGGTTATTCCTTTATGTTTCTTGGCAAAAACACTAGTATCTGCTACAGAAATGTAAGCCTTATTTTTATAATACTTAACATAAACACCTTCTGTTGGATTATTATCTCCATTTAAAACTCCTTTAGGAAATTCATATGTCACTTTGGGCTTAACAACGAAAGAAGATACTTTCTCTATTGTATAACTATTGTTAAGAAAAAATCTAACATCATACTCTCCAGCAGGTAAGTTATCAAAAACAACTTCTCCTTCTTTTTTATCATCTGTCCATTTCCAAGCTAAATTATTTTCAGCTAAAGTTCTTTTCCCTGATTTATAAATACCTATCCAATTTTTTTTCTTATTAGAGTCGTCTCTAAATTTCACTTTTACAGGCTCATTGTTAGCATATTCAATTTTATGTCGAACTTCTATTTTGTCAGAACAACTAGTTACAAGAAGAGGATTACTTTTCCCCTCTACACTAAAGCTATTATTGAAAAAGGCTCTGAACTCATATTCTCCTGGTACTATATTTTTAGAAAAAGGTACAGAAATTCTTCCATTCACCATATTTTTAATCCAACTCCACCCAACTACATTTCTCCAAGCATTACTACTCCCAATAGGGTACAAGCCTATCCAATCATTAGAATTGTTTCCCATATTTCTAAAAGATACCGAAGCTGAGCCACTACAAGACCCTGTAATATAATAGTTCACTGTCTGAAGTTCTGTTTTTCCAGCAACTACTGCTTTGACTGTAAAAGTATTACTTTTACCCTCTACTTTAAAACTATTTTTAAAAAATGCTCTGACTTCATAGGTTCCAACTTTAGAGGTTTTAGGTAAAGTTATTTCACTCAACTTTATTCCTTTCCCATCTGTCCATGTCCAAGAGACAACATTTTCCCAAGCATTACTACTTCCAACAGGATAAACTCCTATCCAATTTTGTTTATCATCTGACATCAAAGATACATCCACAGTTATAGACTCATTGGTAGTATAACTTTCTTTTTTAACCAATAGGTTAACAGCATTAATCCATGAGCTAATTAAGATTAAAAGTAAGAGAGATCGCATAATTTTCCTTTTTTTAATTAAATTTAATATTTTAAAATATATTATAACATTTTATACTTTATAGCTATTAGTGTTTTTATTATAAAGATGCTACTTTAAGTACTAGTACATAAAAAGCTAAATAAACACTTATCTATGTTAAAATTTCATTAAATTTTAATAAGGCATATTTATGGCAAAAAAGAATATCAACAAAGCTGTCTTAGCGTACTCGGGTGGGCTTGACACAAGTATTATTTTAAAATGGCTTCAAGATGAGTATGATTGTGAAGTAGTTACTTTTACAGCAGATTTAGGGCAAGGTGAAGAGGTTGAACCAGCGCGTCAAAAAGCGTTGGATATGGGGATTAAACCTGAAAATATTTTTATTTTAGATTTACGTGAAGAGTTTGTAAAAGACTTTGTGTTTCCAATGTTTAGAGCAAACACCATTTATGAAGGTGAATACCTTCTTGGAACTTCTATTGCAAGACCTCTTATCTCTAAAAAGCAGATTGAAATTGCAGCTGAAACGGGTGCAGATGCAGTAAGTCATGGAGCAACAGGAAAAGGAAATGATCAAGTACGTTTTGAGCTAGGTTACCTTGGGTTAAATGGAGACAT
>CACVAR010000204.1:3898-5505 GCA_902727905.1 uncultured Sulfurovum sp.
ACATTTGAAGAAGATGATGTTTATGATCAGTCAGATGCAGAAGGGTTTATTAAATTAAATGCTTTACGTCTTATGATTGCTGGTAAGCTTCGTAAATAAAATCATTATAGATGTTCCTTATAAGAGGAACATCTACAAACTTATCTCCAACCTAAATGTTCAGGTTGATCTCTAAATTTTTCAGTTACAGGAATTTCTAACTTCATTCCTTTTTTCAGTTTACGATTTTTACCAATAACATCTTGGTTCGCATTGTAAATCACCTCTGTTTCTGACGCATCCCCATAATACGTGGATGCTAAATCTGATAGCGTAACATCATCTTCACTAATCGTGATATTTATCCATGTCCCTGCCACAGCTGTTGTCACTAGAAATGCTAAAAGCATAAGTGTTTTTATAAGTCTATTTTTCATTTGTTATTTCCTTTTTCAAAAATGAACTTATAGTATACTAATTAATCTATAATAACTACTTATCTTCTTTTATTTTCTTCTCTTTGAGATCATGTCTATGTCCATTTTCATCAAATTTACGTTGAAAATTTCCTCTGATAATGGCAAAAGTCATGTAAGAAAACAGAATAACAGCAATAACATAAAATATCTCTCCTATAGACATCTAATTCTCCTCTAAAGTATTTGCGATGGTAATTTTTTCAAATCCATCATAATTTTGTCGTAATGCCTCATAAGTTACAATACCTGTCGCAACACCAAGGTTTAAACTACGTCCTTTTCCACCCATAGGTATGGTCACACACTGTTCTTTATTGGCTAGTAGTACATCTTCCCTTATGCCTTTTGTTTCTGAACCAAAAAGTATGAAATCATCTTTTTTAAACGTTGCATTAAAATAGAGTTTATCTGTTTTGGTTGTCGCCAAATGCGAGTTTTCATCTATAGGATGGACTATTAAAAACTCATCAAAACTCTCCCAAACGACTAAATCTAGGTCTTTCCAATAGTCTAAACCTGCCCTACTAACAGCCTTATCATCAATATCAAAACCCAATGGTTTTACCAAATGTAGGGTCGCTCCCAAATTAACACAAAGCCTTCCTATTGTCCCTGTATTGGGTGGGATTTGTGGCTCGACTAACACAATATTAAACATTAATTTACCTCTTGTATTTAAAAATTATCTTAGATATAATAAGTTCATTTACATAAAAGGATTTTCATGAAACTAACTATAAAACAACTAATTGCTGGTGCTATTCTAGCACTTTTATTCATAGGATGTTCTAAAGCACCCATAACTGGTAGGAACCAGCTTATTATGGTCTCACCTAGCCAAGAATTAGCCCTTGGTTTTGAAAGTGCGAAGCAAGTACTACAAAGTGAAAAAGTTAGTACAGACCCAGTAAAGAATGCACAGGTAAAAAGAATTGGTCAACGTATTGCACAAACGACTGAAGCACTTCATAAAGTTGGTTATCAATGGGAATTCTTTGTTATAGACAATGATGAAGAAGGAAATGCATTCTGTCTTCCTGGTGGAAAAGTGTTTGTATACACAGGTCTTTTTAAATATGCAGCAAATGATGATGAACTAGCAGCTGTAATGGGTCATGAAATTGCACATGCTCTGGCACGTCATGGAGC
>CACVAR010000205.1:0-3174 GCA_902727905.1 uncultured Sulfurovum sp.
CCTTTAACAAGTGACAATTTAAATAGTTTTCAAACTGTTGGAACAACAGCCAAGAGTTTTGTCTCTTGTGCCATTGGTAAGATGGATGAGAAGAAATAACTCATTAGTCACAAAAACCTAAAAGCATTCCGTCTTTAACAGCTTGATACGTCTCTTGACCTGAAAAATGTTTAACAATTTCAAGCCCAAAACATAAAGCAGTCCCTGGTCCTCTTGAAGTCATGACATTGCCATCTGTTACTACAGCTTGGTCTTCTCTATAACCGGGATGGTTAACTTCTTCAGCTGCTGCTGGGTAACAGGTGTAATCATTACCTAAAACACCAGCTGCTTTAAGTGCAAAGGCTGCTGCACAAATGGAGCCTATCATTTTACCTTTTGCTTGAAACTCTTTTAGCAGTCCTTGAACGGTTTCATTTTCAGCTAAGATGTAGGTTCCATCCCATCCACCAGGAAGTAGTATCATGTCGAAGTCTTCTTCACTGACATTGGCTATGGAAGTGTCTGCTTTAATGGTAATACCATTTGCACCTAATACTAAGTCGCCATCATCTTCTCCATCCATGTGAGCTACACGTACGTCAATACCTGCACGTCTTAATACATCTATAAGTGATACTGCTTCTACTTCTTCAAATCCTTCTGCTAAGGGTAATAATATGGTTGCCATGGTTTTATTCCTTTTTTATGATTATCTTTTTTTATGATAATTTTTTATTTTTTAAAATTATAACGCAGATTTCTAAGAAAAAATATTATAAAAAATTTAATTAAAATACTTATGATATAATTTAATAAATTTTTAATAAAGTATCATAAATGGAAAAAAAACTACAGTTCTATCTCAAAAATCTTGTGCATAATGGAGGAAGTGACCTTCACCTTAAATCGGGAGCAATTGTTCGTTTGCGTGTTTCTGGAGACTTACTTAAGTTAGGTGACAAAATGGTTACCCATGAGGAGTTAGATGGCATTGCACAAGCTATTTTAACAGATGAACAATATGAACAATTGGTGAGAGAAAAAGAGTTGGATTGTACTTATATTTTAGATGAGAACAACCGTTTTCGTGTCAACTTTTTTTATCAGCTTGATGGGCTTTCGGCTGTTATGAGGGTTATCCCTGTAAAAATTCTTACTTTGGAAGAGTTGAAGTTGCCATCTGTTATAGCTCAGCTTGCTGAAACACATAGAGGTCTTGTTTTAGTAACGGGTGTAACAGGTTCAGGTAAGTCTACAACTTTAGCAGCCATGTTAAATCATATAAACTCTACTATGAAAAAGCACATTATAACGGTTGAAGACCCTGTAGAGTTTGTACACCCTGATAAAGAGTCACTTGTATCACAAAGGGGTGTAGGACAAGATACGCTCTCTTTTGCTAATGCCTTAAAGGGTGCTTTACGGGAAGACCCTGATATTATTTTGGTGGGTGAGATGCGTGATTTAGAGACCATTGAGATTGCATTACATGCAGCAAATACAGGTCACTTAGTATTTTCGACTTTACATACACTTGATGCTAAAGAGACCATTAACCGTATTATCGGAATGTTTCCTAAAGAAGAGCAAAATAGAATTCGAATTACTTTAGCTTCTGTACTGTCTGGCGTAATTTGTCAAAGGTTAGTAAAAACAGTAGACGGAAAAAGAGCTGCTGCCTTGGAAGTTATGTTACATACACCAAGAATTGTTGATTTAATTATTCAAAACAGAGACAGCGAACTACTCGATACCATTGAAGATGGACAAGAGATTTATGGTTCTCAATCTTTTGATCAAGCACTTATCGCTCTATACCGTGATAAAAAAATATCAGAAGAAGTCGTTTTTGAACATGCGACTAATCCTTCTGATATGAAGTTAAAGCTAGATGAGGTTAATGCAAGGAATAAAATTGATAATCAAGTAGATAATACGCCAGTTGATATATTTGATCTAAAAGATTTGGAGGGTCAAGAAGATTTATAGCTAACTTAAAACTTTTTATAATATAATTAAACAATTATAAATTATTTTAAGGATTAAAGGGATGAGAAGTAGTTCAATTATTATTTTTGGGGTATTTTCTGCAATACTATTGATTATTTCGTGTGTTTCGTTCAATGTTTCAAGGTTTTATAATGAACTGGAAGTTGCTACTCCTCTAATAAACTTAAATTCAAAACCTACTATAATACTACGTGATAGAAGTAGTGCTATAAATCGTTCAAATTGACAAAGAGAGGAAAGAGATGACAGAGTTAATTGTAAAAATGACATCTTGGCTTATAGCAGCAATGCTATTAGGGTTTATTGTTGCATGGCTTTTATCGAGAATTGTTTATTGGAGAAAACATAAACGAGAAGAAGATTCTTTGTCAGCTATTATACTTGAACGTAATAATATGATTGAGAAACTCGAAAAGACAATACGTAATCAAAAAATTATGTCTGAAAAGGTTTCTGATGATTTAGAAGACATGGAAAAGGCATATGCTAATAAAACATCTGAATTAACCACTTTACAAAGTAGATTGGCTAATGTAGATAATAATAAAACGGAAAGCTTAGAACTTAGAGAACGCAATAGTTCCTTGTTATTAGAAGTTAAAAAACTTAAAGATATTGATAGTAAAAGATTAAAAGAGCTTCAAGGTTTTGAAGAGGTACTGGTTAAGTCAGAAGATAAACTTCAAGAGAATGAAAGAGAGTATAAAAATCTTTTAAGAAATCTTGATAAAAATGTTGAGCTTCTAAAAGAAGAAAATAAAAGCCATGTTGAAGCTAAAAAGTTTAATGAAAAAAAGATTGCTGAGTTAGAAGAAAGTCTGAAATTATATAAAGCCAGTAGCAATGAAGCTGAGTTTATAATCTCTAAAGATCAATTTGTGAAAATAGAAGAGCAATTAGCTGCCTACCAAAAAGAGATAATGTCATTAAATAATGAGAAAGAAGACTTAGAGAAGAAGCTTAAAAAATCTTCACTTGCAGAGCATAGTACTGAGGAAAACTTAGAAAACAAAGCCATTGATGCACTTAAAAAAGAAAGTGATGATGGCTCAATGGTAAAGGTTTTTAGAGAAACCTATAAGAAAATCACGAAGTCTTAATTAACTATTGGATAAAATTCGCCCCTATTTTAATTTAAGGAATTATAATGTTAGAAGGTATTACTAGAGAGAGTATCGGATC
>CACVAR010000205.1:3274-23744 GCA_902727905.1 uncultured Sulfurovum sp.
GCCAATGAAATCTCCAAAAGCTCTTTTAAGGGCGAACTTTTTAAAGCTCCCAATCTTTTATTTTTAAAACCCACAACCTATATGAATTTATCTGGTGACTCGGTACAAGCTGTAAAAAACTTTTACAAAATAGAGTTAGAAGATATTATTGTGATTCATGATGATATAGATTTACCTTTTTCTGCACTTCGTTTTAAAAGAGGTGGTGGTCATGGTGGTCATAATGGTTTACGTTCCATAGATGCAATGGTTGGCAAAGAGTATACACGTGTTCGTATGGGTGTTGATAAACCAGTTCATAAATCTCAAGTTGCAGACTATGTGCTACATGATTTCTCTGAGAGTGAGGATGAAATTTTAATTCCTTGGATTAAACATACATCAGAGGCAGTAAAAGAACTTAAAACACAAACTTTAGAACTTGTAAAATCAAAATATTCACTTAAATCTTTTCAATCAAAAACGATGGAATAGCTAAGATGCTTTTTAAATATGTTGCTTTTCACTATTTAAAAAATATGTTAATTATTTTGTTAGGACTCTCTGGACTCTTTTCAGGTCTAGATTTTCTTATGAATGCTTCTTCGTTACCTTCTTTTAATGTTCGAATATTATATGCTTTTTTTAAGTGGCAAGAAGCACTCTCTTTACTTTTCCCTTTGGCCATTGTTTTTGGTGGTATATGGACAAAAATTTCCTTTATTAAACAGAATGCACTCTCTGCACTATACGCCTTAGGTGTTACACGAAAAGAGTTATTTAAACCTTTTCTTATTGTTGGACTAGGAACGTATTTATTATTTGTAGGACTTTACTTTACCTCCTTTTCAACAGCTAGAACTTCAGCAAATCAACTATTTTCATCGTCGTATGATGTGAGTACAACAGAAGATTTATTTTTTAAATACAACGATAGTTTCGTTTATATTGAAGCTTTAATTCCTGAAAAGTACAAGATCGAAAATTTAACAATATTTAAAATGAAAAATAATGAGGTAGTTGAGACATTTTCCTCTAAAGAAGCATGGTATAATATCCATGAGTGGGTAGCGACTAATGCACTTAAAAAAACCATTGTTAAAGATGAAAATGGGAATAAGCGTTTAAAGATTGAAGAACTTGTTTTACTTAAAACTTTAGAAGGATATCAACCTAAAATTCTTAAGTCTATTTACAATGGTGTGTCATTAACCTTATACGATAGTATGATGGCATTTAACTTGTTAAATCATCAAGATTTAGAAACACATAATATACGTGCTGAGATATATGGTAAAGTATTTATGCCTCTATTTTCCATTGCACTGTTAATGATTTTACTGTTTAATTTCCCTTTTCATGCAAGATATATGAACATTGCAATGACAACAACTAAAGCCATAGGGGGAACCTTGTTTATATGGGGAATTTTATTTTCTTTTCAAAGTATGGGAAAAAATGGGGTTATTAATCCCGAAGTGGGAATTATTCTACCCATTGTACTTCTATGGACTTATGCACTTTATTCTCTTAGTAAATCGCAAGAACGAATATAAAGCACGCATCATCCGTCTATAACATATTTTTAGATAAAATCGCGTTAATTATAATAATGGGATTTACTTATGAGCGTAGATATTCAAACTTTAGTAGAGAAGTATAATACACCACTTTATGTGTATGATTTTAATAATATTACAAACCGATATGATGAGTTAAAAGATGCTTTTGGTGGTAAAAAATCTTTAGTAGCATATGCTGTAAAATCAAACTCAAATTTAGCAGTTATTCGTCACTTAGCTAAGCTTGGTGCTGGTGCAGATTGTGTGAGTATTGGTGAAGTGAGACGGGCTTTAAAAGCAGGTGTGAAAAAGTATAAAATTATTTTTTCGGGTGTTGGTAAAAAAGATTCTGAAATTCGAGAAGCTTTAGAGGAAGACATCTTATTAATTAACCTTGAGAGTGAAGCAGAGATGCGACGTGTAGAGATGATAGCTAAAGAACTCAATGTTGAAGCTAGAATCTCTATTAGAGTTAATCCAAATGTTGACCCAAAAACACACCCTTATATTTCAACTGGTTTACACGAAAACAAATTTGGGGTAAGTTTAGATTCTGCAAAACGCATGTATATATATGCTAAAAAGTCTGAAAACTTAAATCCAGTAGGTATTCACTTTCACATTGGTTCACAGTTGACTGAACTCGCACCGATTAGAGAAGCATGTGGTATTGTTGCTGACTTGGTACGTTCTTTAGATGCCATTGGTATTGATATTAAGTTCTTTGATGTTGGTGGTGGGATAGGTGTTGTTTATGATGATGAAGTAACCATTCGTCCAGCTGATTACGCTGAGGCTATACTTAGTCAAATTAAAGGGTTAGATGTAACCATTCTTTCTGAACCGGGAAGATACATGATGGCAAACTCAGGAATCTTTTTAACAAAAGTATTGTATGAAAAAGTAAATGGTGACAAACGTTTTGTGGTTATTGATGGGGGGATGAATGACTTATTACGTCCAAGTCTTTACAATGCTTATCACAAAATTGAAGCTGTACAAAAAGAGGGTGAGAAGTCAAAAGCTGATATTGTTGGTCCTGTATGTGAAAGTGGGGATTTTTTAGGTAAAGATGTAGAACTACCAGCAATGGAGCATAATGATGTTCTAGTCGTCCATTCTGCAGGTGCTTATGGATTTACAATGGCAAGTAACTACAACACGCGTGGACGTTCAGCTGAAGTGGCTATATTGGATGGCAAAGATTACTTAATTCGTGAACGTGAAACATTTGAAGATCAGATAAGACTTGAAGAGTCTTGTGATACGAGTTGGCAAAACTAAAGGATATAGATATGACCCTAGATGAACTCCGTATTGAAATTGATAGTATAGATAATCAGTTACTAGAACTATATAATAAACGAATGGAATATGTTCATCAGGTTGGTGAACTAAAAAATACTACTGGTGCACCTATTTATAGACCTGAACGTGAACAATCTATTTTGAATCGCTTAAAGAAGCAAAATAATGGAAAGTTAACAGATGGTGCTATAGATGCATTATTTTTAGAAATGTTTGCTGTAGCCAGAAACCTTGAACGTCCAGAAGCCATTGCTTATCTTGGACCAGAGGCTACCTTTACACATCAAGCTGCTGAAATGAAGTTCGGTGCTATGAGTGCTTATTTAGCCATGGATTCTATCTCTTCTGTTTTTAGAGAAGTAAATAAAGGAACAGCAAAATTTGGTGTTATTCCCATTGAGAACTCATCCAATGGGATTGTCTCAGAAACAATTAATTGTCTTAAAGAGTATGATTTAAAAATTATTGCAGAAGTTTTTGTGGGGATACATCATACTTTAGCAACACGATGTAATTCTATTTCAGAGATTAAAAAGATATATTCAAGAGACATTGCTTTTGATCAATGTGCTATATTTTTAAACTCTTGTGGTTTAGATGAAGTTGAATATGTCTTTTTGGACTCTACAGCAAAAGCTGCGAAGATTGCGATGAACGAAGAGGGCGCTGCTGCGATTTGTGCAGATGTAGCTGCTAAAATGTATAACCTCCCAACACTTTTTGAAAACATTGAAGATTGTACTGATAATAAGACGCGCTTTTTTATAATTAGTAATTTTGATAATTTACCCTCAGGTGAGGATAAAACCTCTATGTTAGTACGCCTATCAAATACACCTGGTGCATTGGTTGAGTTTTTGAATGACTTTGAACGTTGTGAAGTAAATTTAACAAAAATCAAATCACACATTGTTGAAGGTGAATCTATTTTCTTTATTGAGTTTAATGGACATAAAGATGATTTACATATTGTAGATATAATGGAGCGAAATAAAGATGTAATTAAAATCTTAGGTTCTTATGTAAAAGAGAATGATGATATTTAGGAAAAGTAATGAAGTTTAACGAAGCATTAAAAGAGATAAAAATTTATGAAGCTGGAAAGCCTATTGAGTTGGTAGTTAGAGAGTTTGGGATAAAAGCTGAGAATGTTGTTAAGTTAGCATCCAATGAGAATCCTAAAGGATGTAGTTCTAAAGTAGCAAAGGTCATTGCTAATAATGCACATAAAGCATTTTTATATCCTGATGATTCTATGTATGAATTAAAAGCTGCTTTGGCTTCTAAGTTTTCTGTGCAGAGTGATAATATTATTATTGGTGCTGGTTCAGATCAGGTTTTAGAGTTTATTTCACGTGCATTATTAACACCTAATGACGCTGTTCTTATGTCACAAGTGACATTTGCAATGTATGAAATTTATGCAAAGCAGATGGGTGCAAAAATTATAAGAACGGCTTCTTATGAACATAAAGTAGATGAGTTTCTTGAAGCTTATAATGAGCATAAACCAAAGATTATTTATCTCTGTACTCCAAATAACCCAACTGGTGACGCAACATCTAAAGTAGATGTACTTAAAATCATAGATACTATTGATAAAGAAACATTGGTTGTGGTAGATGGCGCTTATATGGAGTATGCTGCAGCTAAAGATGAAGCTTATAGTATTACTCCTAGTGATTTAGTTGCTTATCCAAACGTTATTTACCTAGGAACCTTTTCTAAAGCATATGGCTTAGGTGGAATGAGAGTTGGCTATGGAGTAGCAAATAGAGAGTTGATTTCAGAGTTATATAAAATGCGACCACCTTTTAATATTACAACGCTTTCTTTAGCTGCAGCTATTGAAGCAACTAAAGATGAAGAATTTGTTGAGGACTCTATTGCTTTATTTACAAAAGAGATTGTTCGATATGAAATGTTTGCTAGAGAAAAAGATTTTGACTATATTGAAAGTTACACAAACTTTATTACTTATTTATTTAATGATAAGATAAATTCAACAGAGATTGCAGATGCTTTATTAAAAGAAGGGGTAATTATTCGGAACTTAGCTTCATATGGTATGAATGCTGTACGGATAACGATTGGAACTAAAGAACAAAATGATAGACTCTTTGAAGTTATGAGAAAGGTACTATGATGAGCAGATTTGGGGATTTAAAAACGAAGACAATCGAAGAGTTAGAAGTTGTAGCAGATGAAGTAAGAGAAAAGATTCTCAGTACTGTGAGTAAGAATGGAGGACATTTAAGTTCAACTTTGGGAGCTACAGACATTATTGTGGCGATGCATGCCGTTTTTGATGCTAAGAAGAATCCATTTATTTTTGATGTTTCACATCAAGCATATGCGCATAAGTTGGTAACCAACAGATGGGACGAGTTTGATACTTTACGTCAGTTTGGTGGAGTTTCTGGTTATACCAAACCAAAAGAGTCTGAGTGTGATTATTATATGGCTGGTCATTCATCAACTTCTATTTCATTAGCCACTGGTGCTGCTAAAGCTATTGCGTTAAATGGTGAGCAAGATGAACGTGTTCCTCTTGCTGTTATTGGTGATGGTTCAATGTCAGCTGGTATGGTCTATGAAGCCATGAATGAATTAGGTGATCGAAAAGACCCAGCGATTATTATTTTGAATGACAATGAGATGAGCATTGCTTCACCTATTGGGGCTTTAAGTCGTATTTTATCTCAAAAAATGGCTTCACCTTTTTACCAGAAGTTTAAAGAAAAAACCAAAGATATGTTAGAAATGTTGCCTGATGGAGCAACTTATTTAGCAAAACGTTTTGAAGAGTCATTTCACCTTATAACCCCAGGAATCTTGTTTGAAGAGTTAGGCTTAGAGTATATTGGTCCAATAGATGGTCATAATATTGAGTCACTTGTGGAAACACTAAAAATTGCGAAAAGTATGAATCGTCCAGTGATTATGCATACACAAACAACCAAAGGTAAAGGATACGAAGTTGCTGAAGGTGCAGGTTCTGATAAAGAGCATTGGCATGGTGTAGGTATTTTTGATGTTGAAACAGGTGTAGCCAAAAAGAAAACAGTACCTAAGGCATCAACAGCTATTTTTGCAGAAACATTGGTGGAGTTAGCTGATAATGATGATAAAGTAGTAGGGGTAACAGCTGCAATGCCTAGTGGAACTGGAATGTCTGCTGTTATGGCAAAATATCCAGAACGTTTTTGGGATGTCGCTATTGCTGAACAACATGCTGTAACTTCAATGGGACCTTTAGCAAAAGAAGGATTCAAACCTTTCTGTACACTCTATTCAACTTTTTTACAAAGAGGATATGACCAATTAATTCATGATATTTGTTTGATGAATCTAGGCGTTGCCTTTGCTATTGATAGGGCAGGGATTGTTGGTGAAGATGGTGAAACACATCAAGGTGTGTTTGATGTCTCTTATTTAAGAGCCATACCAAACATGACTATTTTTGCTCCTTCATCAAACGCAAGTATGAAAGAAGCCATGTTATTTGCTAAAGAGTTTCCAACACCTTGTGCATTTAGATATCCAAGAGGAGCATTCTCTTCTGAGAATGAAGATAGTACCCCTTTTGAATTAGGAAAATCAAGAGAAGTGAGTCAAGGTGAAGAGATTCTTTTTGTAGGTTATGGAAATGGAGTGGGGCGAGCAGAACAGGTGGCTAAACTTATTGAAGCTACACCAACTATTTTAGATTTAAGATTTGTGAAGCCTTTAGATGAGACAGCATTATTAGAACTTGCTAAAACACATAAGAAATGGTATGTATTCTCAGACACAGTTCAAATGGGTGGTGTGGGTTCAGCTATTTTAGAATTATTAGCCAGAGAAAAAGTTCAAGATATTGAGTTAGTTACATTTGAATATACTGATAATTTTATTACCCATGGAAATACAAAGTTAGTTGAAGAGTCGCTAGGGCTTTTACCTGAACAATTAGCAGAAAGAATTAATTAATAATATTATAAATTGTGATATTATTGTAAAAATATTAAGATAAGGAAATTAAGAATGGCAAAAGAGTATATATTTACTTCTGAATCAGTTACAGAAGGTCATCCCGACAAGATGGCAGATCAAGTTTCTGATGCAATTTTAGATTATATTATAGAACGTGATCCACAAGCTAGAGTTGCTTGTGAGACATTACTTTCGAATGGATTTTGTGTAATTGCTGGTGAGTTAAAGACACATGCTTATGCACCAATGCAAGAGATAGCACGTGAAGTAGTACGTGAGATTGGTTATACCAATGCAGCCTATGGATTTGATTATCGTTCAGCTGGTGTATTAAATGGTATTGGAGAGCAAAGTCCAGATATTAATCAAGGGGTAGATCAGATTTCAGGTGAAATTGGTGCTGGAGATCAAGGTCTAATGTTTGGGTATGCCTGTAAAGAGACACCAGAGCTTATGCCTTTACCAATTTCTTTGGCACATAAGATTACAGCTAAATTAGCAGAGGTAAGAAAAAATGGAACAGTACCATTTTTAAGACCTGATGGTAAAGCACAGGTAAGTGTTAAATATGTTGATGATAAACCAGTATCTATTGATACAATTGTTGTCTCAACGCAACATGATGAAGAAGTTTCTCAAGAAATTTTAAAAGAAGCTGTTATGACAGAAGTTATTAAAGCTGTAATCCCTAGTGAATTGTTGTCTGATGATATTGTTTATCATATTAATCCAACAGGACGTTTCGTTATTGGTGGACCACAAGGTGATGCTGGTTTAACAGGTCGTAAAATTATTGTTGATACCTATGGAGGATCTTGTCCTCATGGAGGTGGTGCTTTCTCTGGAAAAGATCCTACTAAAGTTGATCGTTCAGCAGCTTATGCTGCAAGATATGTCGCTAAAAACTTAGTTGCTGCTGGTATTGCTGAGAAATTGACCATTCAAGTAGCCTATGCGATTGGTGTGGTTCAACCTGTCTCAATTATGGTAGATACACATGGTACTTCTACTTTTGATGAGTCTAAAATAGAAGCGTGTGTAACAGAACTTTTTGATTTATCTCCAGCTGGAATTATTAAAGAATTAGATTTATTGAGACCAATATATAAAAAGACAGCTGCTTATGGACATTTTGGTCGTGAGGATCTTGGCTTTACGTGGGAACAAATAAATAGAGTTGATGATATAAAGAATTTTCTTCAGTAGTTAGTTTTAGATATCTTGATTATGCAAATGATTATCAATTTATTTAATCCAATAATATGATAATTTGCTACATTTAGTAGCAATAAAAGGTGCCAAAAGTTGTTTATTAAAGAATTTTTTAAACTACTTTGGTTATAGTTTGGTAACTTAAAATTAAGGAATTAAAATGGCAGTAAAAATTTTAGATACTTGTATCAATTGTGCAGCATGTATTGACGAATGTCCAACAGAAGCGATTGTAGATGAGGACGATAACCCACTAGATGAAGATATTTATTACGTATACGAAGATAAATGTGTTGAGTGTGTAGGTCACTTTGATCAACCAGCATGTGCTGAAGCTTGTCCAACAGATGAGTGTATTGTATGGGATGAACCAAAAGAAGGTTTAACTCTTCACCCAGATAGAGGTGAACCAGGTACAGACGCAGTTGAAGACTAAGTTTTAGCCTTAGAAGTTATGGCTTTTTAGCCATGACTTTCAAATTATTAACTATCCCTTAAAAGTCCCTCTTTAAATAAATCTTTGTTTTAAACTATTTCAGATATAATTCCAGCTCAAAATACTTTAGTAGTGATTACTTAATTAATAAGTCACTAAGCTTAATGGAGCAAAATCGTGGAACAAACATTATCAATTATTAAACCAGATGCAGTAGCTAAAAACGTAGTAGGACAAATTCTTGCTAGATTTGAAGCAGCAAATCTTAAAATTGCAGCAACTAAAAAGATTCAATTATCTCAAGCAGATGCTGAAGAGTTTTATGCTATTCATGCTGAAAGACCTTTCTTTAAAGATCTTGTAGAGTTTATGATTTCTGGTCCAGTTGTTGTAACTGTACTTGAAGGTGAGAATGCAATGCAGACAAACAGAGACTTAATGGGTGCTACAAATCCTGCTGAAGCAGAAGCTGGTACTATTAGAGCTGATTTCGCAGAGAGCATTGATGCTAATGCTGTTCATGGTTCTGACTCAGTTGAGAATGCAGTTAATGAAATTAACTTTTTCTTTGCGCAAAGAGAGCTTGTATAAGGTTTAAAAGCTATGAAAATAGTTTTTGATAAAGTTGCTCAAAGTGAAAAACCTTTTGATCTAACTGTTAATGGTGTTAGGTTAGAAGGGTCTTTGGCAAAAAGTGGTTATCATCGGCTTGCTTTAAAGGGAAACCTTTCTGGTGAGGTTGAACTTGCTTGTGATAGATGTGGTGATGGGTATCACTATGACATGAAATCACCTCTTCATCTGACCTTGTCTGATGAAGTTATTGAGACTGAAGATGATTTAGATATAATCGAATTTATTGATGGAATTATTGACCTTGAGTTTATTGTGCAAAGTGAAATAGCTTCTATTGAAAACTCATATCATTGCTGTAGTAAATGTGATGGTGATGAGTCTGAATTCGAACAAGAATTTTAAAACATACATTAAAAATACACAAAGGAATTAATTATGGCAGTACCTAAAAGACGTGTCTCTAAGACTAGATCAGCGAAAAGAAGAACGCATTATAAATTAACATTACCAAGACCTGTAAAAGATGCAGATGGTACATGGAGAATGCCTCACCATATGAATATGACAACTGGTGAATACAACACAACTAAAGCTTAATAAGTGATTCTGAATGATTAGAATTGCTATTGATGCAATGGGTGGGGACTTTGGTCCTGAACCTATTATCGAAGGTGTGGTAGATGCACTTGACGAACAAAGATTTTTACCTATTCTCGTAGGTGATAAAGAAGAAATTCTTTCCTTCCTCCCTCAGTACTATATTGATAAAGTTGAAATTGTAGAAAGTACAGATGTTATTGCAATGAGTGATTCTGCAACAGATGCACATAAGCGAAAAGACTCTTCAATTTATATGGCAGCTGAACTTGTTCGAGATAAAAAAGCAGATGCTTTAGTTTCTGCAGGACACTCTGGGGCTACTATGGCTGTATCACTTTTACGTATTGGACGTATTAAAGGTATTGCTAGACCAGCATTGGCTACACTTATGCCCAGTACTACTAATTCGAAAACCTTAGTTTTAGATGTTGGTGCTGTTACTGATTGTAAACCTCAGAACCTTTTTGAATTTGGTGCAATGGGTGAGGTTTATGCAAAGCATGTTTTAGGCATAGAGAACCCAAGAGTAGGTCTCTTAGCAAATGGTTCAGAAGATAATAAAGGTAATGAGTTAACTAAGGCAACATTCCCATTGCTAAAAGTATTAAATGGATTTATTGGAAATATTGAGGGAAAAGATATTTTTAATGGAAAAGTTGATGTTGTTGTTTGTGATGGCTATACAGGAAATATTTTATTGAAAACAAGTGAGGGTGTGGTATCAGCTGTTTTTGATTTAATGAAACAACATATTCGTAAGTCTTTACCAGCTAAAATTGGTGCTTTGATGATGAAAAAGAAAGTTTTTAAAAAAATGAAAACACAAGTTGATAAGGATGAGTATGGTGGTGCACCATTACTTGGAATTAATGGTTGTTCTATTATCTCTCATGGTGCTTCGAATGCAAAAGCAATTAAAAATGCGATATTCCAAGCCATTAGATACAGTGAGTCAGATATCAATACGACCATTGCAAATGTATTAAAAGAAAAAGCTTCTAAATAAAACTCTTTAAATTTTAAAGGGTTCTCTCCTTATATTATTGTAGTAATATGTTATTATTATTTTCACATTTTTCTTAACTTAGCTTAAGTACTAGAATTCGCAATAGGTTTTATGGTAGAATCGTTCATCAATTTATTTGCTAAGGATAATCATGGCAAGAACAGAACCAGTATATGCTTCATTGAAATCAATTGGGGCTTATGTTCCTTCTAAAATATTAAGTAATGCTGACCTTGAAAAGATGGTCGACACGAGTGACGAATGGATTTTAAAGCGTACAGGGATTTCTGAACGTAGAATTGCAGCAGAAGATGAGTATACCAGTGATATGGCAGTCAAAGCTTCTCAGTTAGCAATTGAACGTGCTGGTTTAGAAAATACTGATATTGATTTGGTTGTTTGTGCAACTGTTACTCCTGATTATTTTACCATGCCTGCTACTGCCTGTGTAATTTCTGATAAATTAGGTATACATAATGTTCAAGCTTTTGATATTTCAGCAGCCTGTTCAGGTTTTGTCTATGCTCTTACCGTGGCGAAGGCATTTGTTGAATCGGGTATGAAAAAAAATGTACTTATCATTGGTGCTGAAAAGTTTTCTTCTTTTGTAGACTATACGGATAGGGCAACTTGTATTTTATTTGGTGATGGTGCAGGAGCAGCAGTTATTTCGGCAACAACTAACAAAGAAGAAGCAATAATTGATATTCATGCGTCAGCAGATGGTTCTTATGCTGACTTTTTAATGACACCTGCACCAGGTTGTGTTAATCCAGCTTCTCAAAAAGTTATTGATGAAGGATTACAGTTCGTTCAAATGAAAGGTAATGAAACTTTTAAATTAGCTGTAAAAACTTTAACAAAAGATGTAAAAGATATTTTGGCTAAAAATGAAATTGCTTCAGAAGATATTCCACACTTTATTCCACATCAAGCAAATTATAGAATTATAAAAGCTGTAGGTGATGCTTTAAAAATGAAAGAAGAACAAGTTGTTTTGACTGTTGGTAAGTATGGAAATACATCTGCAGCTTCTATTCCAATGGCAATTAATGATATTTGGGAATCTGGTCGTCTTAAAAAAGGTGAATTGATGTTACTCGATACTTTTGGTGGTGGACTGACATGGGCTTCTGCACTATTGCCTTTTGCTGGTGAGTCTAAATAAATTTATAGGTTCGATTTTATCGAACCTATAAATTATGCATTTTTTTTAAACTTTCTATTGTCTCACAACTTTCTTTAAACAATTTAAAATGTTCAATATCTACTTTACATAAATGCTTATGTCGTTCAAAAGACTTTAAGACTGTGGTCGCTTTTCGTAATGCATCTTTACGGTTACGCTTGAGATGTTCAAAGCAAATTGCTCCATTAATTAAACCTTTTGCTAAATTTTTTAATGGATGGTTCTTTTTACGAAGTGGATGCCATGCTTCTTCTAATACTTCATGGGCATCAAAATACTCTTGTTTATGTAGTAAATTAAGATACGCTTTTAATGCACCTTCCAAATCGTGGTTTTCGCTTAGCAAAGTTAGCCTTTAATTTTTTATTTATATCATATATTTTTTACTGTTAATTTCAGATGAATTAAAGATTATCACTTTTTTTGATGAATGAAATTCATATTATTAATTAACAATATTTGTTTAAAACAAAGTAGATAGAAAGTGCGTTAAAAAGTTCTATTTCTAAAAATAATATTAAGGAAAAGATTTTTTTTAATGACAAAATTTTATAAAAAATGATATTATTCTAGCACTAATTGAAATTATTATTTAGCTATAAACAGTTGTAGTAATTATCATTAAAACAAATAGGAGAAAACATGAAGTTAGGTTTTTTAGTTGATCTAAACCTTTGTATGGGTTGTAAAGGTTGTGAGATCGCCTGTAAAGTTGAAAATGAAGTACCACTTAGTTCGTGGCGTTTACGTGTAAAATATATAGATATAGGATCTTTCCCTGATACCTCACGTTCATTTACACCTTTAAGATGTAATCACTGTGAAAATGCTCCGTGTGAGAGAATTTGTCCCGTATCTGCATTACATTATCTTGACAATGGAATTGTAAATATTGATTCTGAAAGATGTATCGGTTGTGCTGGTTGTATGATGGCTTGTCCTTATGGTGCAATTTACATGGATCCAGAATCAAATACAGCTGATAAATGTACTTATTGTGCGCATAGAATTGAAGGTGGCTTGATGCCATCTTGTGTTGTTGCTTGTCCAACTGAAGCAAATATTTTTGGAGATGTAGAAGATGAGACTTCTCAAATTTCAAGATACATCATGGAACACCAAGGGAATGTTCAGGTAAGAAAACCTGAAAAACATACAAACCCATTACATTACTATGTAGGTGGTGGTAATAACACACTTAATCCTTTAGCTCATGAAAGAATTGAAGGTTATGGACTGTTTAATAACATTACAACACTTGATCACCCAGGTAATCCAAACCGTTCAATTTTAGATAGATTCTTAGAGCCTATTTTCGGTCATCCAAATGATAACCTAGATAATAAATCTCTCTTAGATATGAATAGTAAAGGAGATAAATAATGGATCACGTTAGTACAATAGAAGCAACAAAAGCCATTGTTACTATGGATGTTGCACACACTGGAATTATTTGGGGGTGGATGATTACTCTGAATATGTGGGCAAAAAGTATTGGTACAGGTGTTATTCTTGTGGGTGCTTTTTTACTTTATAGACATAAACATGAAGATATGCCAAGTTTAAGATGGTTAATGCCTCTTATTTCATTTATTGCTTTAAATGTTTTTTTATTCTTTACATTAATTGACTTACATCAGCCATTTAGAATGATTCACATCTTTACTCACCCACATTGGACTTCGTCTATTACCGTAGGTGCATGGTTAGCTTCAATATTCTTGGTGCTTGTTTCTATTATGATGTTTACGTCTTTCTTTACACACTTTTCTGAGTTTAGAAAAAACTGTGCTGTTGCAAAAGCTGTAAGATCTAAAGATGGACTTTATGAAAAAGTATTTCCTTTTACAGTGTTCCTTGCATTTCCAGTTACAATGTATACAGCGATTATTATGTCACAATCAGCAGCAAGAGAACTTTGGGTTCCAGGTGCAGAGTTAATTCAAATGTTATTGGCAGCCTTTATGGTTGGTTCAGCATCATTTATTTTAATTGGTGGTAAATGGGCTGAAGCTGTTAAGAAAGATTTAGCAATGATCCTAGCAATTTCTGTGTTATTTTCCTTTATTATGTACATGGGAGAATATTTCTTTTCATATAAAGCAGCAGAAGTTGAAGCAACTTTAGCATATATTCACTCTGGTGGACCATACTTCCTTGATTTCTGGACAGGAATGCTTCTTGGTTATATTATTCCTTTTATTATCGCTACAACAATGAATGATAATAGAACAATGATGAAGTTCGCAGCAGTAACGACATTTATAGGTCTTTACTTTGCAAAAAGTACGTGGTTAGAAATACCACAGTTATTACCGTTAAGTTAAGGAGAATATAGATGGTTAAGAAAATGAATAATAACGAATCTTCTTTCTTTGAAAGCAGACGTACGTTCCTTAAGGGAACAAGTTATGCAGTAGCTGGTGCAGTTGTTGCTAAAGGTGTTTTCTCAAGCGCAATCGCTTCAGAAGATGCTGCTACTGAAGAGTTAGGTTTTGATGTAGTTCCTATGTCAAATGGTACACCAGAACATTATCCACCACATGATAAGTGGGATTCTTTTACAGAGCTTTCTGGAGATGACTGGAAACGTGGTGGTATTGGTCGTCAAGGTGTTCAGTCAGAAGATAACCCAGATGGAATTAAAGCTACTGAGTACATGCTTGTTCCAACATCTTGTTCAAACTGTGAAGCTTCTTGTGGTTTAACAGCGTGGGTAAATATTGGTGATTTTAAAAAGTCAAATGATCCAAAAGATTTAAGAGTTATTAAGTACATGGGTAACCCACTTCATGCTGGGTCACGTGGACGTAACTGTGCTAAAGGTTATGCAACACAATCACAAATGTACGATCCAGATAGAATTCCTTTCCCTTTAAAGAGAGCACCAGGTTCTAAAAGAGGTGAAGGTAAATTTATAAGAGTTTCATGGGATGATGCCATGAAAGATATTGGTGGAAAAATCAACGAGACCCTTAAAAAGGGTGATGAAATGTCTAAAAAACTTTTTATGTACCAAGTTGGTCGTCCAAATGAAAATGGATTTGGTCACCGTGTTCCTCACTCGTTAGGTGTTGATGGATATAACTCACACACTAACATCTGTTCAGCAGGTGCTAGACAGGGTACAATTCAGTGGTTTAATGATGATAGAAATTCACCAGATTGGTCAAAGGCTGACTTAATTTTCCTTCAGTCATCTCATGCTGCTGATGCAGGTCACTACTTCCAGCAAGCTGCTGGTAGAATTGCAGAAGCTAGAAAAAGAGGGGCTAAACTTGTTGTTATGGATCCTCGTATGTCTAACTCTGCTGGTATGGCTGACCTATGGGTTCCATGTTGGCCAGGAACAGAGACAGCACTTTATCTATATTTAGCAAACAGAATTTTAAATGAAACTGATGTTAATGGTAAAGATTTTGTAAATCATGCATGGGTTAAAAACTGGATGAACTGGGATAGATTAATGGCTAACCCAAAACAGTTAAATCTTATGCTTGAAAAAGGTTACATTGACGCATTGCCTAAGGGTGATACTTATGAAGATTTCATTGAGATGATTTCTGGTATGTACTCTAAATATACATTAGATTTTGTAACTAAAGAGTGTAGAATAGAAGCTCGAATTGTTGAAAAATTATTTGATCTATTTATTGATGCTGGTACAAGAGTAGCAACTTATATCTGGAGAGCAGGACCAATTGCTAACCGTGGTGGATGGATGATTGCACGTTCAGCATTCTTACCATTTGCGTTACGTGGGGCATTTGCTGGAGATAAAGGTGGAATGGGACTACACCACTGGCATGTTATTTCAGTTAATGGTAAAGGACATAAGTCTACTGTTTCTGGTGAAAAACCTGGAAAAGTTGATGTATGGAATGAAGTAGTATGGCCACCTGAGTATCCATTAAGCTCCTATGAGATGAGTCATATTTTACCTCACTTACTTATGGATGATGAGTGGAGAGCAAAATGGAATGCTAAAGGTCTAAATGTTCCAGATAAAATTGGTATTTATGTTCCAAGAATGTATAACCCTGTATGGATTAATCCAGATGGATTTAGATGGATTGAAGCACTTAAGCGTGAAGATAAAATTGAGATGAGTCTTAATCTTTCTCCAACTTGGTCTGAGACGAACTGGTACTGTGATTACATCTTACCAACAGGTCTTGCTGGTGAGCGTCATGATCAGCATTCTGAGGCAACTGAGCCAAAAAGATGGTTATCATTTAGACAGCCTGCACTTAGAGTTGCACTTGAAAAACTTGGGTGGAAAGCAAAACGTCCAGAGAGAGCAACACTTGAAGCACATACCGTTGCTGGTCTTGGTGAAGTTTGGGAAGAAGTAGAGTTCTGGGCAAATATTATGGTTGAGTATGTTGATCCAGATGGTTCACTTGGTGTTAGAGATTATTGGGCTTCAAAAGAAGATCCAACAAGAGCTGTAACCATTCCAGAGTGGTACCAAGCTGCATTTGACAACTTACCAAATCTTAAGGCAATTGCGAAGAAGCATTACCCTAAAGCTAAGTACCCTAACTATGAGATGATGAGAGACATGGGAACATGGCTTGAAGAAGATAACATCTATAGACCTCAAGAGCGACCAGTTAAAAAAGTTGGAGATGTATATCATGCACACGGACATGAGTACAAAGCTGAAGAAGTAACTAAAGATGAGTACGGTGCATTAATGGTTGATGGACATCATGGTGAAAAACATGCCATTGGTCTTGAAGTTGATGGTAAAGTGGTACAAGGTTTCCATACATTAAGTAAAAAAGTTGAGTTCTTCTCAGAGTGGTTTGCTGAATGGAAGTGGCCTGAGTATGCTATACCTATTTACCCAACAACAGAGCAGGGTAGAAAAGATATGGTACATGTTGTAAGTCATATTCACCATGATCATATGGATATTGACAAAAATGAGTTTGCATTGAACACGGTATTTAGATTGTCTTATAACATTCACACCCGTTCAGTTAACTCTAAACACCTTATGGAGATTTCTCAAAACCATAACCCAGTTTGGATTAATCCAGATGATGCAAAAAGAATGAAAATTAAGCAAGGTGATGCAATTAGAGTGACCATTGTTGATACCGTATCAGGACTTGAATCTGGTTACTTTGTAGCCATGGCAGTTCCTACAGAAGGTACAATGCCAGGTGTATTAGCCAACTCTCACCATGCTGGTAGATGGAAGCTTAAAAATGCTGTTGATATTCCAGGATTTGACCATGCACTCGGTGTTATGGGTGTGGGTGCACCACTTTATGATCTTACTATGGATGGTAAAATTGGTACACTTAAACCAACTCAAGGTTTAGATAAGGGTATGTTTGAGCGTAAAGACTCTTGGCAGTTTAAAGAGTACAACAAAGACCTTGACAATATTTGGTGGGATGGACTAAGTGGTTCATGGCAAAATGCTGTTGCTCCTTCACATCCAGATCCAATTGCAGGTAACCATGCTTGGCACCAAAAAGTTATTATAGCTGCTGCTGAAAAAGGTGACCAAATTGGTGATATTTATGTTAACTATGAAAACAACATGAAAGTTTATCAAGCTTGGAGAGATAAGTTGACACGTCCACTTGACTCTAGCGATACACTTAGAAGACCAAAACACATTAAGAGACCAGCTGTGCCTCTTTCTCACAAAGCTTATTCAGTTAAGATTACTGACTAACTTTATCTTCAAATAGCTATAGAAATTTACTCTATAGCTATTATTCTATTTCCCTATATTTATTTTTTCTTATTCTTCTTTAAATAAAATAAAATATTAAAAAACAATTTTCTCTTTTCTCATGAATTCTTTTGTAAATTATCAATCTTTTTTTTAAATTAAAGTTTAATATTAAAAAAAAATAATAAAATTAATAATTAATAAATTTTTTATAAAGGTAGACTATGTCAAAGAAAAAAATATTTGTAGTTGATGATTATCCTTTTGCTGCCTATAGTACAAAAAAAACAATTGGAATATTGTCAAAGCATAAACATGATGTAGTTGATTTTGAAAGTCCAGTAGTTTTATTGAACCGATTTAAAAGTGAATTTGAAGATACAGTAATGGTTATTACAGATTTTGAGATGCCAAACCTTAGGGGTAATGAACTCATTGAAGAGTTACGAAAAATTAAGCCTGAGATTAAAATTGTAGTCATGTCTGCTTGGTTAGATACTTCAACAAAAGACAATAATCAATTAATAGAAAAAGAAGTTACAGCCTATAAACCTGATTTAATTTTAGCAAAACCTTTTCCTGAAAATTGGGTGGAGAAAATTGATAAAATTTTAGAAGAAGTAGTTTAGTTTCAAAATGCATAGACTATTAAAACGACAAATCAGACATATATATGGCAAAGGATTTGATGTTAATAATTTTGATGAAAAAACTTTAATGCTTATGGAAAGTATTACAGAGACCTATCAAAATTTTGATGAAGAAAAAAGTTTTTTAAATCATACGGTTAAAGAAAATAAAAAAGAGATACAGGAAGCTTATAAAAGCTTATTAACCTCTTCTCGCCTAGCTGTTATAGGTGAGATGATGGAAAATATTACGCACCAATGGAAACAACCACTAAGTATCATTTTAAATCTTGTTTCAATTCTTAAACTTGAAAATAAAGATAGTAGAGAATTAGAAATCATAGAAGATCAGACAAGATATCTCAACAAAACGATTCTTGATTTTACTAATTTTTCTTCACATTCTGATGAGGAAAAGCGATTATTTGAAGTTAATAAAGCCATAGAAGAGACACTACATATCTTTGATTTTCAAGCAAGAGAAAATAATATTACTATTCAACAAGAATTAGAAGAAGATTTAGTTATTAGTGGAGATATGGGAAAGTTTAATCAAGCTTTATTGGTTATTTTTTCGAATGCTAAAGATGCTTTTGTTGGTAGAGAAATATTTGAAGAGCGTATTATTCATATAAAGACTGTATCTACAAAGAGTAGTGTGAGTGTATCCATTCAGGATAATGCTGGTGGTATTGCAGCAGATGTGATTAATAAAATATTTGAGCCTTATTTTACTACGAAGTTTAAAGACAAAGGAACAGGTATAGGTTTAAGTATGACGTATAATATTATTAAAAAAATGAATGGTGTTATTAATGTGAATAATCATGAGAATGGAACACTCTTTACCATCACAGTACCCCAAATTGATAAAGGATAATAATGGAGAATATATTATTAGAAGCAACAGACAATAGTCCAAAAGTAATTATGGACAAGGATAATGGCATTATTTCATTTGAAGGTAAATCTTATCCTGAAAATACTTTTGCCTTTTATAGACCCATTACAGAGTGGTTAAAGCACTATTTTTTAGCTTATAAAGATAAAAGTCATAATATTCGTATAGATTTTAAATTTTTATATTTTAACTCAGCTACAACACAAATTATATTTGAAATTCTGGATATTATTGATGAGTCTGAGATAGAAAATATAAATATTTATTGGTATTACGATAAAGAGAGTGAAAGTGGTTTTGAGGATTTTGAGGATTATTCAGAAGAGTTTCCCTCATTAAATATTGAGGCTGTGACGTATTAATCATGAAAAAGAATTTAAAAATATGTATTAGAGTCGATGATAATGTTATTTATGAATTTTCAGGGAAAATAACAAAATCTATGATGATAGAAGCAGCAAATGATATTGAAAAGCTACTGTTAAAAAAATGCCTTAATAAAGATAAAATAAAAAATGTATTTGAATTGTTTGTTGAAACGGCCCAAAATATTCTTAATTATGCTTATCGAGATAATACGATTGATGAAAATGATGAAGAGTATAGAACCCTTTGTAACTATTCCTTATATTGTTTTACCAGTGATGACACTTATATATTAGAAAGTTGTAATCTGATTGAAGAGGATAAGAAAGAAATTATTAGAGAAAAACTTGAAGCCATTAAAGATTTAGATCATAAGGCATTAAGAAAACTGGTTCGTAAGAAAAGTCGTTCAGCTGAAGATAGACATGAAAATGGTGCTGGTCTAGGCTACATCATGATGGCACGTAAAAGCTGTGCGCCAATAGAAGTTGAATTCTCTCCTTATACTAAAAAAGGAATTTTAGTATACAAGCAAAGATTATTCATATAAAGAAGGTACAGGTGTGAAAAATAATATTTTAAAGACATTGTTTGTATTGGGCCTACTTCAAACAGTTTTATTGGCAGATGATTGGGACTTTTTATCTGTTAATGGATATGGAACAGTAGGTGTTGCTTTTCAAGACAATAAAGAGGTAACTTTTAGAAATTCATTTTTTACCAATAAAGGTAGTAGAGGAGAAACTTCGTTTGCAAACTACAGTCTATTAGGTTTACAATTAGATGCACAAGCAACGGATAGGTTGAGCTTTACACTCCAAGTTGTAGCCAATAAAAATAATTCCAACGGAAAGAATTTAGATGCAGAATGGGCAAATGCTAAATATCAAGTGACTGATACTTTTGATATAAAGGTTGGTTTGATGAGACTTCCTATTTTTATGAATTCTGATATTTTGAATGTAGGGTACTCTTATGAGATGCTTCGCTTACCAGATATGTATGGTTTAATCTCTATGAATAAATACCAAGG
>CACVAR010000205.1:23844-28233 GCA_902727905.1 uncultured Sulfurovum sp.
GGGGGTAAGTATGAACTAAACTTAGAAACAGTATCTTTAGGTTTTAGATATGACATAGCTGATAACGCTGTGTTTAAATTTCAGTATGATGAACAGAAAAGAGTAAATGAGCGTTTACATATTTTCAGTTCAGGCATAAATTTTGTATTTTAGGAGGCTGATATGAAGAATTTTATAATCTTAACAATTGTTTTTTTGACCTTCGCTAATGCAAATGTACAGATAGTTACTTCAAAGTCATGTAAGCTTGAAAGTATCTCTAAGAGTGATGTTAAAAAACTCTTTATGTTGAAAAAAACAGAAATAGATAAAGAGAAAATAAAAGTAATAGACAGTACGAATAAAGAGCTTTATAATGATTTTATTGTTACCTATTTAAATAAGTCAGTAAGAAAAATAAAAACCTATTGGGTTCGAATGCTTTTCACTGGAAAAAAAATACCACC
Source organism: uncultured Sulfurovum sp. (assembly GCA_902727905.1). Taxonomy (GTDB): domain Bacteria; phylum Campylobacterota; class Campylobacteria; order Campylobacterales; family Sulfurovaceae; genus UBA1140. Next base: position 24,291 of record CACVAR010000205.1, read on the forward strand.
GAAAAAGCTCTCACTGGAAGATTTAAAGAAACTAGATGATAAAGAAACTTGTCATTTTGCGTATGTAGCCAAAGAAAATGACATGCCAAAAGAGTGGAAGATAATAAAAATAAAATGAAACGTAAAATAGCTTTTTATTATCAAAAACTATCATTAATCCAAAAGTTGTCCATACCTTTGCTGATGGCATCAATCTTTGGATTTATACTCACCGTAATGATAGTTAAACAAGTACAGCTTATTGATGATAATACCGTTTTCTTAAAAGATGAATTAATACCAACATTAGAGAAGTCAAACAACAACTTGGCATTGCTTAAAAAGATTTCTGAAAACTTTACATTTGCAACATTAGCAGCAGAAGAAGAGATGGTTTTAGAAATTACTGACAATGAGATAGTGACGGAGAATCTAAGTTCTATTATTAAAAATAATAACCTTGAAGTTGCTAATATAGAAACTTATTTACATGCTTTTGAAGAGTATTTTGAAATTTCTAAACAGTATGCACTCCTTATGATTAAAAACTCTTCTTTAAGTGAAAAAGATGTAGTTCATGCTGAAACATTAGTGATAAAATATAATGAAGTAAAAGAGTATTTTAAACAGTTAAAAAGTGATATAGAAGCTAAGGTATCATTTAGCACAGAATTAAATCATCAGTTATCATCAGAAGTTATTTACTTTACAATTACTTTTATTGTGGTTTTTGCTGTAGTATTGTTTTTTACCTCTTATATTAATTATAAAGATTTTAATGATTATGACATTATTGAAGGACAACGAAAAGAGCTTGAAAGAGTAAATAACAATTTACAATCTTCCATAGAGTGTGCTTTTTTGATTCAAGAGGCTATTTTACCTTCAAGTGAAATTTTAGATAAGTATACAAAAGATAATTTTACATGTTGGAGACAGAAAGGTTCTGTTGGTGGTGATATTTATTTTGTTGCTGAACTTGAGAGCCAAAATGAAATTGTAGTAATGGTGATTGATGGAGTAGGGCATGGGGTATCTGGGGCATTTTTAACTATTTTGGTTAAAGCCATTGAAACACAAATTGTCAAAAGTATTAATAGAGGTACTTTAGAAAGAAGTCCTGCAAAAATCTTAGAGTATTTTAATCAAAGTATTAAAACAATGTTAAAGCAAGAGAAAGGCTCAAAATCAAACACAGGATTTGATGGAGGAATTTTATATTATAATAGAGAAACCAATGTTTGTAAATATGCTGGTGCAAAAACGGCATTATATATGGTGAATGATGACCAATTAGATATCATTAAAAGTGACAGGGTTAGTGTGGGTTTTGTACGAACAAAAATGAATCAAGTTTATACAGAACATGATGTAAAGATTAAAAAGGGTACAAAACTTTATATATCTACAGATGGAGTTATTGACCAAGAGGGTGCAAATAACGCTATGTATGGTCAGGAGAGATTTGGGAGCACCATACTCTCAAATCGAAATGAGTCGTTTGAAGTACAAGAAGAACTTCTTCAACAGAGTGTACGAGAATTTTCATCTGGCTATGAACAGAGTGATGATATTACTGTTTTAGGAATGCAGTTTCTTTAGGGTTTAATACCCTTTAAATATCTACATGTTGTAAACCTTTTTCACAATACATAACCCTTTTTAGCTATATTTATTTTGAAAGTGGTATTATTTCCTTATAATTATTTTGGGGTAATTTTTTAGAATTATTTTCAAAAAGTAAGAGGTAAAAATGACCGTAACACTAGAAGAGATAGAAAATCGTATTTCGCTTTATGCATTGGTATCACGATTAATGATTACAGAAGTAGATGCAGAATTTATTAAGTCAATTGAGTCAAATGAAGATATTTTAAATCTATTTCCTAACTACAAAGAGTGGGAAAAAAGAAAAGAGTTTTCTAATAATATCTTAAAAGAGCGTTACTTAGATGTAGACTTTACAAATCTTTCACTGCTTCACCTTGTGCCTTATGAAAGCTTTTATACACGTGATGATCAGATGATTGAATCTGGGGGTGAAAACCCTATTTTAGAAATTTATGATACCTTAGATTTTAAAGCCAACCTTGAAGAAGCTCGCGTAGTGAGTCCTGATCATATTGGGGTTGAATTAGAGTTTATGTATGTGCTTTGTGATGCTATGAAAAAAGCGTATGAAGCAGATGATAAAGAAGCCATTGAAGAGTTTTTACTGGTGCAAAGAGGTTTTCTAAAAGACCACCTTTTAAACTGGGCTCCTTTATACTTAATTAACATGAAAAAAGAGTCAAGAACCCCACTTTATCATGATGGTGCAGAGTTAACCTTAGAGTTTATGCTAAGTGATTATGAATACATTAATGAACAGCTAGAAGCAAAGTAGGGTCTTATGAATTTACTATTTGACGTTGCTTCCTGTGTCCGTGCTACTTCTAAGTTTTCAGAGTGTACAAAGTGTGTTGATATTTGTCCAGTTTCTACCATTGAAATTGTTGACAATATTCCAGCGTTTACACCAGCTGACTGTATTACTTGTGGAGGCTGTGTTGGCTCTTGCCCTACCGAAGCATTTTCACTTTCAGGTTTCTCAAGTATTGAGTTTTTCTTTAAATTTTTAGAAGAAGAGAGTAACGAACTTGTCTGTCAAAAAGATTTGTATGGTTGTTTGACTGTCTTAAGTGTGGAACATTTAGTTTCAATGGCATTGGCTTCAGAGAAACCTGTGATTATAGATGTGAATGCCTGTGCTTGTGGTGGTGACTCAGATAAGCTTCAAAATCAACTGAAACAAAATATCGAAGAAGCAAACTTCATTTTGTCGTCGTTTTGTGACAAAGAGATTTTAACCAAAGCTTTAGAGAATGATTTTGTAAAAAAAGAAGAAGAGATTCAAGCAAGTAGTAGACGTTCTCTCTTTACTTTAAAAGGTGCTATTAAAAGTAAACAAGATCTTGACGAAGCTGTAGAGGCTGACCAGCTTAAAGAGTTTGGAATTGATTTATCTGACATTGCTAGAATGAAAAACAAAGTGATTCCCGACAAACGAAAACTGCTTTTTTCAGTGCTAAAACGGGTTGAGAAAAGAGAGTCGTATGAGATTATTCCTACCGAAGAGATTAGTTTTACCTCTCAAAAGTTTGTGGATGACTCTTGTACTAACTGTCAGATTTGTTATCGTATTTGTCCTACAGGTGCGTTAAGTTCCAATCAGAAGTTTTCACTTATTAATTTTGACTCTATGCTTTGTGTTAAGTGTCATCTTTGTCATGATGTTTGTGAACCCAATGCCATTCAACTACAACCAGGATATGAGATAAAAGAGTTTTTTGAACCAACACAAAGAACCTTAGCTACGTTTGACATTCAGCGTTGTAACGAGTGTGGTAACTACTTCACTTATACAGGTGGTGAGAAAGAGTGTTTCCGTTGTAAGATTGAAGAAGAAGAAGCCAGAGAACTTCATTACTTGGCAAGACAGAGGAAAAGTTAATGAAACCTGAAGAAATTAAACCTGACACAGAGTTGTGTACCATTTTAGGTTTCAATGCTCAAACTGGAAATTGTAGGCGTTATTTTAATCGAAATCTTAAAATAAATGAAATCAATGCAACAGCCATTGCACTCAATATTAAGGATGAACACTTTCATTATACCATGACAAATTTAGCAGAGTCTAAAGTCAAAAAAATGATTTTTGAGCATGAGTTTTGTGAAAATGTACTTCAGTACTGTGATGAATTAAATGAATCTGCAAAAGCTAAAAAATACGTGGATTTTGTAGAAGTGATTGATGGAAAAATTATCGGTTATTGTCTTGATGATGCTATTAATGAGTACATTGAAAACGCTGCTTTTATAGATGAGAGAATAAGACTGGCGATGAAAATGATGTTATTGAGTAACCGTTGGTACAAAGCAAAAATAGATATGGATTTAATTCCAACAATGATATAAGGTAGAG